>CAKZUU010000296.1 GCA_937922175.1 uncultured Gemmataceae bacterium | reverse complement strand
GCACTTGGCGATCATTCGCTCGTTGACCACCACCGAGGGAGATCACGACCGGGGCACCCGCTTGGTGAGCACAGGTCGCACGCCGAACCCTGTGGTTCAGTACCCGGCCCTCGGCTCCGTGGTATCGCGCATCTTGACGCCAAAAGATCTGGATTTGCCGGCGTTCATCTCCGTCGGCAACGGCGGAAGCGGTTCTCGGATCGGACCCGGATTTCTCGGGATGACTTACGCCCCGTTTACCATTGGTAACGACCGCGTTGGCCAGCTGCCGGAAAACGTCGCTCCGCCCAGCGAGTTGGCCGGTCAGCAAGTCCCCAATGAGCAGCGGGAGCAGTATCGCGATCTACGACAATTGCGACGGAAGCGATTGTTTGAAATCACGGAGAGCGGCCTGGTCACGAACGTCCCCGCTGATGCCACGCAAGCACACAGCGAGATCTACGCGAAGGCGTTCAGCCTCTCGGTCTCGCAACGGCGTGAAGTGTTTCGGTTCACCCGGCAAGAGACCGACGCCCTGAGTCGGTATGGCAACAACGCGTTCGGACGGGGGTGCCTCCTCGCCAAGAAACTCGTCGAGTCCGGAGCTGTCGTCGTCGAGGTCGAGTTGGGCGGCTGGGACAACCACAACAACATCTTCCCGACGCTCCATACGACCAATATGACCGGCCGGGCGGATATTCTTGACCGCGGCTTTGGGTCGTTGGTCGAAGATCTCGCTGCGAGCGGCAAGATCAAGGATACGGTTATCGTCTGGGCCGGCGAATTCGGTCGCACACCTCGGATCAACGCCAACGCGGGCCGGGACCACTGGCCTCGTTGCTGGTCCGTCGTGATCGGCGGTGGGATGATTAAGGGTGGCCAGGTGTATGGCTCGACGGATGCAACCGGCGAGTCGGTCAAAGACAACCCGGTAACGATCAACGACGTCTTCGCGACGATTTACCGCGGACTCGGCATCGATCCGACGCCGGAACAGAACGCGAGCATTCGCGACAACCTGGGGCGTCCCTTTGCCATCGCGGGTGACAAGGCCAAGGCCATCGAAGCGTTGCTCTGATCGCTTCATCTCGCAGTTCACGAACCATGGGCCCGGTCACCGAACGGACCGGGCCTTGGTTTTTTGACGGGAGGAGTTCGTTCGGGAGCCAAATCAAAATGGATGCGATATCATCAGCCTCCCGCCGATGGTCACTCCGGCTCCGGTGGCTGGGTGCCTTTGGCTTGCTTTTCACTGTTCTCATCCTGTATCAAGCCCAGATCCACAAAACTTTGAGTTGGGAGAACGTTCGTTCCGAATTGCATTCCTGGCAGCGGTTGACGGCAGAGCGCCCGGTGAAAGCGGCGTGCTTTTTTGCCCTGGTTTACATCAGCGTGACCGCACTATCGTTGCCGGTGTCGACAGGTCTGAGCATTTTGGCCGGGGCGCTATTCGGCCGCGGGTTGGGGGTCGTCCTCGTCAGCATCTCAGCGACCATCGGAGCGACGTTGGCGATGTGGTCGAGTCGTTTTTTGCTCCGCGATGTCGTGGAGAGGCGGATCGGCTCACGCTTGCGCCCCATCTGGCAGGGCATAGCGAAGGACGGGGTCTGGTATTTGCTGAGCCTGCGCCTTGCGGCCGTCTTCCCTTTTTTCCTGGTCAACCTCGCGGTCGGCTTGACTCGCCTCCCGACCCGGAGCTACGTCATGGCGACCTGGTTAGGGATGCTGCCGGCCAATTTTCTCTTCGTGAATGCGGGCACCGCTGCCATGACGATCGAATCGCCCCGAGACGTCTTCAACGGCGAGGTCCTCCTCGCCCTGATTCTCTTAGCCCTGATCCCCTTGCTACTGCGTTCTCTCGCTCGACGAGAGATCAAGAGCGTATCGGCCCCAGTCGGAGATTCCAGTCGCGGTTGAAGCGTGCTCAGCTGGGGAGGAGATGTTTCACGGCATCGAGCTCTTCTTGCAGTTCCTGCAAGGTGAGTTTGAACTTCTCTTGCCCAAATGCATCGAACTGCAATCCCGGGACGATTTGGAAGTTCCGCGTACCGTCGCTGCGTACGGGATAACCGAACACCAGCCCCGCCGGCACTCCGTAATCGCCCTGGGAGACGAGAGCCGCGCTCACCCAATCGTCTTGGGGTGTTGGTTTGAGCCAGCTCTTTACATGATCGATGGCTCCATTCGCCGCCGAGGCTGCGGAGCTTTGCCCGCGTGCCTTGATGACGGCGGCACCCCGTGTTTGACACTGGGGCAAAAAGACGTTCTCGAACCAGGAGCGATCTCCGATCACCTCTTCGGCGGGTCGGCCTTGAATTCGTGCGTTCTGCCAATCGACCCATTGGGTCGAGCTGTGGTTACCCCAGATCGTCACCCGGGTCACCGCCTCGTTGCCGACGCCGGCTTTCTTGGCCAAGGCGGCCAACGCTCGATTATGATCGAGTCGGGTCATCGCCGTCCAGCGATCGGTAGGGATGTCTCGGCCATTTCGCCAGGCGATCAGGCAATTCGTGTTGCAGGGGTTACCGACAACCAGGATTCGGACATCGGAGGCGGCGCGGGAAGCAAGAGCACGGCCCTGGACCTGAAAAATCTCGGCGTTTTTGCTGAGCAAGTCTTTGCGTTCCATCCCCTGTTTGCGTGGGAATGCGCCGACGAGCAAGGCAAAGTTGCAGCCATCGAACGCCTTCATCGGATCGTCCGTCAGGATCAGTCCGCTCAGCGTGGGAAAGCCGCAATCCTCCAGTTCCATCGCCACACCCTCCAAGGCCTGCATCGCCGGAGGGATTTCGAGAAGCTGAAGCTGGACCTTGCAGTCGGGACCGAATACCTCGCCGGAAGCGAGACGAGTCAGAAGCGAATAAGCGACCTGCCCGGCCGCTCCGGTGACGGCGACACGAAGAATCGCGGACATGGAACCCCCTGTTGAATAGGTCGGATCCGAGCCTACACGCACACTGGTAAACGGTCGATCTGATCCATAGGCTATCACTCCGAAAAGCGGGTGGCTATTATCCCTGCCGCATTCGTCGGCGGTGAGTCACGAAGGAGACGACACGATCATGGTCAAAGTGGGTATCAATGGATTCGGGCGCATTGGCCGGTTGATCTTCCGAGCCTTGGTTGAACAAAAACTCCTTGGCAAATCGCTCGATGTGGTCGCGGTCAATGACCTCGTCCCGGCCGACAACCTCGCGTACCTGCTCAAATATGATTCCGTTCAGGGCCGTTTCCACGGCGACGTGACCGCCGACGGGGATCACATTGTGGTGGATGGTCACCGGGTGAAATGTTTAGCGATCAAGGAGGGACCTCACGCTTTGCCCTGGAAGGATCTGGGGGTCGACTATGTGATCGAATCAACGGGGTTATTCACCGAACGAGCCAAGGCGGAAGGGCACTTGAAGGCGGGCGCACGCAAGGTCATCATCTCGGCACCCGCCAAAGGCGAAGACATCACTGTCGTCATGGGCGTGAACCACGAGAAGTACAACGCCAAAGAACATCACATCGTCTCGAATGCGAGCTGCACGACGAATTGCCTGGCTCCGATTGTCCACGTCTTGCTGCAATCGGGGTTCGGCATCGAAGAGGGGCTGATGACCACAGTTCACAGTTACACCGCGACGCAGAAGACCGTGGATGGTCCGGGCGGCAAGAAAGATTGGAAGGGCGGTCGGGCAGCCGCTATCAACATCATCCCTTCGACGACGGGGGCGGCCAAAGCTGTCGGGTTGGTTTGCCCCGAGGTCAAGGGGAAGCTGACCGGCATGGCGTTCCGCGTACCCACTGCGACGGTTTCCGTCGTCGATTTAACGGTACGGCTGAAGCAGGAGACGACTTACAACAAAATCGCCGAAGCGATGGAAGCTGCGGCCCGGGGAGCTTTGAAGGGAATTCTCGGCGTCACACGGGATCCCGTCGTCTCCTCGGACTTCATCCATGACTCGTTGTCGAGCATTTTCGATTACGACGCGGGGATGAGCGTCCACGGGACGGATCACAAAGAAGGCGAACCGCATCCCAACGACAAGCCGGCCCGCTTCTTCAAGTTGGTGAGCTGGTACGACAATGAGTGGGGTTACTCGAACCGCTGCGTCGACCTGCTCATGCACATGGTTCGGCAAGGATGAAGTCAGCGGCATGACGCAATGTCGGACCGTCCCTCGATGGCAGGCGTCCACAGGAAGTTTGAGGGGCGGATCGCATTCCGATGGGATAGAGGAACAATGAAGAAGACGATTCGAGACTTGCCGCCTGATCTACGGGGCCAGCGAGTTCTGGTGCGATTCGATTTGAACGTCGGGATCGATGAAACAACGGGCGAGATTCGCAACGACCGACGAATTCGCGCCTCGTTACCGACGCTAACAAATTTGTTGGATCGAGGCGCGGCGGTCATCGCGATGAGCCATTTGGGTCGGCCGAAACCGCAGGCGGACCCGGCGAAGAATGCACCGTTCGCGATGGATCGTGTCGCCCAGCGACTGTCCGAGTATTTACAGAGGCCTGTGGCGAAAGCGAACGACGTGGTGGGTGAGGATGCTCGGCGGAAGGTCGCTTCGCTTCATGCGGGCCAATGTTTGCTCCTGGAAAATGTCCGTTTCCATCCGTTCGAGCAGCCATTGAAAAAAGAGGGAGCGACCGAAGCTGAGGTCGCTGCTCACGAAGCTGGGATGAAAGAGTTGGCGCAACAATTGGCAGGCTTCGGCGACGTTTATGTCAACGACGCGTTTGGCACCCTCCAAAATAAAGACGTTTCAGTTCTGGCCTTGCCCCAGGCGATGGTGGGTCGGCCTCGCGTCGTGGGGCTGCTCGTTGAGAAGGAGCTCCGGATCATCGACGAATTACTCGACCGGGCAGAACGACCTTTGGTGGGAATCATGGGTGGGGCGAAGGTCAGCGACAAAATCAAGTTTCTGCAAGTTCTCCTTCAGAGAGTGGATCGGTTGCTGATTGGTGGCAAAATGACCTACACGTTCTTGAAAGCGGAGGGCAAATTGGTCGGTGCGATGACGATTGACGCGAGTGACGAGGACTGGGTTCGTCAGATCGCCCCGGAGTTGCGGTCGAAGGTTCTTGTCCCACATGATTTCGTGGTGGCACATCGTGACGACCTGAGTCGGGTGCAAACGGCCAACGATTTCGTGCCCGAGGATTATCAGGGCGTGGACACGGGGCCAAAAACGGTGGAGGAGTACCGCCACATTCTCGGAGAGGCCCGAACGATCATCTGGAATGGTCCGTTGGGTTGGTTCGAGCGGCCACCTTTTGACCGAGCCACGCGGGCAATTGCCGACACCTTGGCCGAGCGGGCCCAGGCTGGGGCGACCGTCGTCGTGGGAGGCGGGGAAACGGCCGAAGCGGTCGAGGAGTTCGGGCTGGCTGAAAAAATGACGCATGTCTCGACAGGGGGCGGCGCGTTTCTGAAATATGTCGAGGAGAGGAGATTCAAGACACTGGACATTCTGGATAACCGTTGATGGAAGCGTGGTCGGTACGCCGGCGGCGGTGGTGACGGCGCTTCGAGTGGACTCATGGCCGACAACGGTCGACAAAAGCGAGGTATTCCCGAGGGCCTGTGGATTGCGTGTCCGCAGTGCAAGGCGTCTCTTTTTCGCAAGGAGGTCGAGGATCGGCTGAACGTCTGCCCCGAGTGTCAGCATCATTTCAAAGTGACGGCCCGGCAGCGGGTTCAACAACTCCTCGATCCGGATAGCTTTGAAGAATGGTTTACCGGAATCATCCCGACGGATCCTCTGCGATTCGTCGACCGGATCTCCTATGCGGAGCGGCTGAAACTCGAACAAGCCCGGACGCAGATGGCGGATGCGGCCGTGGTGGGCAAGGGGTTCATCCGAGGACGCCCGGTCGTATTCTGCGTGACGGATTTTTCGTTCATGGCGGGAAGCATGGGGTCGGTTGTCGGTGAGAAATTAACCCGCTCGATCGAGCAGGCGACGTCGTTGCAATTGCCGCTCATTATCGTGAGCGGTTCCGGTGGCGGGGCCCGGATGCAAGAAGGGATCCTGTCGCTGATGCAAATGGCGAAAGTCTCCGCGGCATTAGCGCGATTCGATTCGGCCGGCGGACTCTACATCTCCGTGTTGACCGATCCGACGATGGGCGGCGTGGCAGCGAGTTTTGCCCTTCAAGGCGACATTACTCTGGCCGAGCCGAAGGCGATGATCGGCTTCGCCGGCAAGCGGACGATTTGGAACACTGTTCGCTTGGAGTTGCCTGAGGGATTTCAGACGAGCGAGTTCTTATTGAAGCATGGTTTCATCGACCGCATCGTCCACCGCAAGGACCTGCGGACGGAATTGGCTCGACTCGTCGATTATTGTGAGGCGCGTTGAAACCAAATTCGTGCCATAATGACGGTAGCGTCCAGTTCGGTAGCGAAAAATCAGGTCCGCAGTTCGAGGGCCGCGCCGTGGGGTTGCTCGGTTGGCTTTTCGGAAAGGGCAAATCGGACGGTAAAGCTGGAGCGACAGCGTCGCCACGAAAAAAATTGAAAGTCATTGATGTGGTGAAACGCTTCGATCTACGCCGTCGATCTGGTCAGGGGAGCATGTCGAAGGTTTGGAACGCTTACGACCGCGAACTCGGTCGGACCGTCTGCGTGAAACTGCTCGACAAAGAGAAGACCACCAATTTCGAGGCCCGATTCAAAGGCCTGAATAAACCCAGCGAAGGCGAGATCTGCTTGGCGTTGCGCCACAAAAATATCGTCCAAACCTATGACATTGGAATTTCAAAAGAGGGCGAGCCCGTCTTGATCATGGAATGGATTGAAGGGGTGGGGCTGAACTTCCTCATCGAAACCAGAAGCCCGCAATTGGAACAGAACGCCTTCAACTATCTCATCCAACTTACAGACGCCATCATTTACATGCATGCCCAGCGATATTTGCATCGCGACTTGTGCCCCCGCAATGTCATGGTCACCAGCGAGGGTGTGGTCAAACTGATCGACTTTGGCTTGACGATCCCTTACCGACCCGAATTCTGCCGACCTGGAAACCGCACGGGGACGGCGGATTACCTGGCTCCGGAACTGATTCGTCGGCAAGCGACGGACCATCGCGTGGATTTGTTCGCGCTTGGGGTCACCGCTTATGAAGTGCTCACCGGCGGATTGCCCTGGGAGCGGGCGGCCTCTTCGGAAGAGACGTTGCGACGGCACTTGCACAACGATGCCCGTGATCCTCGTTCGGTTCGTCCGGGATTGCCTGAGCCTGTCTACCGCTTCCTGGAAAAAGCGGTTCGACGCGATCGAGACCAGCGCTATCAGACGGCATTGGAATTTCGTGATGCCCTTCGGGCGATCGCTCCGAAATCGCAACTAGTGATGCCCGGCTCGGGCGATTCCGAGGGAGAATAAAGCGGCACAAACCACGGCCGCCGTCTCTACTCGCAAAATGCGAGGCCCCAAATCGAGACACCCCCAACCTGCGGCTCGCGCCAGCTCGACTTCCTCTTCCGCCCAGCCACCCTCGGGGCCGATGGCGACGGTTGTCGGGCCCAGTGGTTGGTCAACAGGTAATGGCGAGCCGAACAGCTGCGCCATCCATCGTTGCCCTTCGGCAGTTGCCGCGACGCAAAAGTTCTGCCATGCCTTCGGTTCGCGGATCTCCATGAGCACGTTCCGACCGCACTGCTTGCTCGCCTCGATTACCAGACGACGCATCCGCTCCAACCTGGCCGACGAGGCGATGACGATGCTACGGTGGGTTTGCAGCGGGGTAAAAGTGGTGACGCCCAATTCCGTGAGTTTCTCGATCATCCAATCGGCACGCTCGCCCTTCGGTAGTGCTGCCGCAATATGCAGCGGATAGCGCGATTCACGCGGGGGGCATCGTTCCGAGACGACTTCCAATTCAAC
>CAKZUU010000295.1 GCA_937922175.1 uncultured Gemmataceae bacterium | reverse complement strand
GATGGGGACGGCCTCCTTGCTTTGCGATTTGGTTGATGCCGAGACGGTCGGCTTGGAGAATGCCTTACGCGTCATGAAAGCGCATCCGGACAATTCGCGGATCGGCATCCGAGTGGATAGCGGCGATATTGCCGAACAGTGCGTGCTGTATCACCGACGGATGCGCGAAGCGGGTTTGGCACCACGACTGATCGTTTTCGAGGACGAGGTCACGCCCGAGGTCGTCCGACGAGTTTACGAGCATTTCCGCCGAAGCACGGGGGAAGAACCGACCATGCTCTTCCCGGGTGCCGGAGGCTATTGGTGGCGGCTCGTCCATCGAGATACACTGGCCGCCGCCTTCAAGCGCTCCGCGACGGGTCCATCCCCGAACGTCAAATTTTCAAATTCCCCCGGCAAAGAATCCTTGGGCGGCTATCTTCGCGTCTACGGCCGCGGGGAGACGCTGATCGTCGCCGAGGCCGACGAAAGTGTCGAGGGTGTCCCGCTCTTTGTTCCGTTGGTGAAACAGGGTCGGATCGTGTACCGCGAGAGTTTCGACGAGCAAGCGGACCGAGCTGACGCCACCTGGGGTCGTTATCAACGCTGGGAGCTATCACCCCGAGTCGCGGAGACGATGGCTCGTTTCGAAGCGAAGCGGCAGCACGAGACCGCCGAAGCGCGCCGCCGTCTGACGCGCGACACACATCCATCGTGAGTAGCGGGCCTCAGACAGCGACCGCTGGACGTGCTTTTTTGGCCCGGTTGCGCAAGTTTTCGCTCAAGCGGGGATGTGGGACCAGGTAATTGCCGATCGCCAAGTAATCCAAATTCCCCAACAGGAAAGCACGGATCGCGTCCGCAGGCGAGCAAACAATGGGCTCTTCATGCATGTTGAAGCTGGTGTTGATGAGCACCGGAATTCCCGTGCGCGATTCAT
Organism: uncultured Gemmataceae bacterium; assembly: GCA_937922175.1. Taxonomy (GTDB): domain Bacteria; phylum Planctomycetota; class Planctomycetia; order Gemmatales; family Gemmataceae; genus CAKZUU01. The sequence goes on along the minus strand of CAKZUU010000295.1, from coordinate 1,874 downwards.
AAGCGCGGAGCAGACGGTAGAAACTCGGATTGCTTCTCGACGTGACCAACTGCGGTCGAGCGGTCCCGTCGATGTGAACCGCGGCGGGGCTGTGTCGCTTCATCTCCTCGGTGCAATCGAAGGTGATGGTCATGAATTCGGCCGTCTTCTCGCAGCCGGCGAGGTTGTGGAACAATCGGGGAGCCGACTCAGAGAGCACCGCTGGGGCAAAGGGCATAAACTCCGTCCGCGCCAGTTGTTTGTTCAGCCATTGATTGACCTCCGGCTCCTTGGCGGGGTAGAGAACACTGCGATTCCCCAAGGCCCGCGGACCATACTCCATCCGACCGCAGAACCGCCCGACGATGTGATTGTCGGCCAGCAGATCCGCGATACGATCCTCGATATTGTCCAGACGTTCGGCGGGAAGCTCGGCCGCGGTCAAGGCTCGGCGAATGTCCAAATCGGTGTCATCCGGGCCAAAATAGACGGTCTCGAAACCCCGGCCGCGCATCCGATCATGCCCCAAGGCGAGCATCGCGGCCCCCGTCCCGCAGCCACCATCTCCCATGTTCGGGTAGACGAAGACGCCCTCGACCCCTTCGATTTCGCGGATGCGTTGATTCAGCTTGACGTTCGCATGGACGCCGCCGGAAACGACGATGCGACGAAGTCCGGTCTGACGCAGCCAATGCCTTACCATGCGTCGGGTCACTTCTTCCAAGACGAACTGATAGGCCGCCGCCACGTCACGCTTGGCGAAGCGACCGGCCAACGCGCGAGCCAGGAAATGGTTCATGCCGCCGCGAATCACAATGTCGCCATTCTCGACAACAAATCGTTCGAGCAAGACATCAGCGAGGAGGGACGGATCGCCGTAAGCGGCCAGCCCGACAATTTTGCCTTCGTGGCGGCTCGGTTTGAAACCGAGTCCGCTGGTGACATGTTCATAGAAAATCCCCAAGGAATTTGGGAAACGGAAGCGGTGGCGAGCGATGATTCCCGAAGGTCCGGCCGTGTAGATACCACCACAGCAACCCGACCCATAACCGTCCAAAGTGACGACCAACGCCTCGTCGAAACCCGAGGCGTAGTAGGCGTTCGCAGCGTGCGTGTCGTGATGGTGAAAACGTTTGAGTGGCACACGGTCCAAGCCGAAGCGTCGCAAACCGTCGTTCAACTCCGCCGACCAGCGTTGATGATCGCGGACGGCTTGGCGGATCCATCGTTGGAAGACGAGGCGGTGCGCCAGACCGTCCGCCGTCGCATTCCGCGCGATCTGCTCGTAGGCGAGACGTTTCCACCAGGATTTTCGGGGCACGAACTCCGACTCGGGAGAATCGAGTCCCGGAATCGGGCGCTCACGTTGAACCGAGTAGGGACGATGGATCAGCTCACGGTAGAGGGCAGTTGACGAGTTATTGGGGGATGAGCCATGCCGTTGGGCGTCCAGATCGGCGGCCTCGGCAATGAGTCGTGCTTCTTCGTCCCAGTCGAAGAAAGCGTAGGCAACAGCATCGACAGTGTCGGGCTGCCAACCGGTGCGTTCGAAGGCCATCGTCAAGGCTCGGTGAGGAAAACCGCACTGGAGTTTGACGCGGCTGAGCCGCTCTTCGGCACAGGCGAAAACGACCTGACCGTCTTCCAAGAAAGATACGGTTGCATCTTTATCCAGCGGGCTAATGCCGATCACGCGCATGCCGAATTCTCCAGCTGTTCCGCGACCTGAGTTGAGGTGCCCCAGGCGAAATCCCGCCGACTGCAGTCGATCTCTTCGAGGGTCTGCTGCAAGCGCTGCCAGACTCGATCGACATGTTGCTTCGTGGGGACATAGGGATTACCGCCGGGCCGCAACGAGGAACTATGCATCGTCCAACACAAAGCGGGCACCCCGA
>CAKZUU010000294.1 GCA_937922175.1 uncultured Gemmataceae bacterium | reverse complement strand
ACCCCTGCCACGAGTGCCCGCCATCTCCACGTGGTCGATCGCAGAACAACAGGTTTCAATAAATCGGCCATGGCTCGACCTCACTGGCTCCGGGGAATCGGTCACGGCGTCGTATACCACGAAGAACAGGTCTTGTCGCCGGCAGTTGCGCGCCGCCAAAGCAGAAGCCACAGGCGCGGGCTGCCGGAGCGACCGTGCGTCGATTGACCGCCCATCGAAGGGACATGCGGGACATGAGAACGTTTCCGATGGGGTGGTGGAGTTGGCAGAAGAAAGTGAGCTGTAGAGAGCTGGCAGGCGGTCGGATCTACCGATTTCGCCGCCTTAATGGTTGACAAATCATTTTTCGTCTCTTACCCTCGTGCCCAAATCACCGGCGGTCGCTCCATATCCCCACAGGAGGGAACGTCATGTGTGCGTGGATGAAGTTGATCTGGGCGAGTTTCAGTCTGATAGCCATGACCTGCCGCGCTGACTTGATGTGACGACATCTCAGCCGGCCTTGAGGTAACAGAATCTGACCCGACACGACTGGCCGGGGCAGCGAACGGCGGGATGGGAAAATGCCGTGGGCGGGACTTGAACCCGCACTCCCTTTCGGGAACACGCCCCTCAAACGTGTGTGTCTGCCAATTCCACCACCACGGCGAAGTCGGGGAGCGCATCGTCTTCGAGCTGTTAAATTATTCAAAGTCGAGCCTTCGGGATCAAGAGCCGGAGGGGAAAACGGATCAATCCTCGGCGGGAAGTTGTGCCGAATTCGCAGTTGCTGCGGGCCTGCCGACCGCTTCGAGTTGACGCCAGAAGGCGGCCACGACTTCACGGCTGGATTTGGGCAACGGCCGACGGGAATACGCCAGCCGGGCATACAGGGTGGCCAAGCGCGTCGCCGGCACCCGCAACTCGCAATGCCGCTCACCGAAACGCTGAGCAAATTCCAGCGGTGTCTCGTGGGCCTCTCGCCCCGTTCCCGCCTCTTCCGCCCAAGCCTCTAAAGCGGCAAATCCATGACGCACCAACTCACCCGGCGACCATCGCCCCGCCTCCCCGGAATCGAAAGGGTTGCGAAAGTCAGCGAACTTCGGAGTCGCTCCACGAGGCTCGTCGGTCTCGTCATCTGATCGGTCGGCGGCAGCGGGTGTCGTTCGGCCGAAGAGTTTCTCCCAAAGGTCATCCCAGAGTTTCAGCAGGCCTTTTGCCCATTCCGAGAATTGCGACATCAATTTCAATCCACGATAAACGAGAAACAGCACGAAGGCCGAAACGAGGACCGCAAAAACCAGCCATTTGACGATGCTGAACAGTCGGCCCGCTAATCCCAACGTGATCGGCCCCTTGAAACTCGATGGGGAACGCGGCGCAACCTTCGAGCCTCTGTCCGACGATGATGTGCGTTGTCCCTCCGTATTCGACCGACTCTCCGTCGCCCGATCATCCCGTGGCAACGACGCCTGCGAGCGGGACTTCTGAGCAACGGCTTGATCGTTTGGACGATCCCCTCTGATTTGGTCGCCGGCCTGATCGCTTTGACCCGAGTCGCCTCCTCGCCCTTTGTCGTCGCCCTGACCCTGGCGAGCATCCTTTGTACCCGGCCCTCGGCCTGTTTCGGGACTTTTCCCCGTGGCCGATCCATCCGTCGAGGCGTCGGGAGATGATGCCTGGCCGGCGGCTCCCGGCCCCTTTCCCCTCCCATCAGCGAGAGTTGCATAGCGAGACGCGGATCGATCCGGCGAGCCGACGATCCACGAAATATCGATCAATGCCGTTTCGGAAGCCGGTCGAGGAAGCAGGGCAGCGACGATCAAGAAGAGGACGATCAGCGCCGAGCCGATTCCCAACCAGATTCGAGCAACACGGGCCGGAATGTGGAGGTGGCGTTGCTCCAAGTAACGTCGCAACCCGAGAAATGCCGTCGTCAGCAACAGTCCCATCGCGCTGCCGACATACAGCACCATCATCGCGAAGCTGAAGGCTCGTCCGCCGCGATCTTCGACGGGAATCAGCGCTTGGCCCAACCCGAAAATGGGAAGCGCGGCCAGGGCGAAGTAAACGACCCACACCCCCGGCGTATGCGGCTTCTTCCGCTGTTGCTCGCGCCACTGCCGAAAACGTGTGAAAAGCCCCTCGCCGTTGACGTCGTGACTGGCGGTCGCTTCCACGGTTTCGGCGTCGGTCGGCAGACGCTGATCGAGGCTTTCCACGGATTCGAGCCCGGTCGCTTGGAGAAGGCCCCGATCCGAAGCATCCCGCTGGGGGTCGATGTGGGTACAGTCCCAGGTCAATTGCTGAGCCAACCACCAGGTCAGAGTCAGCAAACCGATATTGATGAGCGGTGCGACGACCTGCATCCACCCAGGTGGAAACTCGACGAAACGCTGCATCGCCAAGAACATGACGAGGCCAAGGATCAACCCGTACAGGCTGGCACGACCGTCGCCCCACTCGATGGCGATGCGCGCCACGAGGACACAGCCCAAAATGTAGAAAAACATCGACCAGCGCATGCGACCGGAATACTCGCCGCCGTAGAAGACTTCGATGAGAAAGAACGCCAGCGACGTAATCATCACGGTGATCAAAGCCGGGCCAATCACCACCGCGACGACATCGGCGACACCAGGTTGCTCGCGAGCAGTCGACATCTGGCGGCTTCCTCGAGAGGACGAATCATCAGGACTCCATCGAGACACGATACGAATTGCCTCGATGAAGCGACTGCGAGCACAGCTCGGCCAAGGCCGATTCATCCACCACGCGACGAACCTCGCGGATGTTCTGAGCATCCAACCGAGCGTAGGCCTGCTCGGCCTGGTCCGGATCCATCATCACCAAAACGACGGAGACGGCAAACCCTGCCCGATGCAGATTGGTCAAGGCGAGCGCCGTCTCGACCTCGACCTGCGGCAGGACCGCGATGACACTCGCATCGCGGGGCAAGCGCGGTGTCACTTCGGTGACGAAATCAGCAAATGTCAACCCGTTGGTGACTTCGACCCGGGCCAGCAACTCGCGGATGTGCTGGAATTGATCCGGCTCGCGGCGAGTCGGGATCACCAACGGTTTCAGGCGGTGCGACGAGTCGGCCTCTTCCAGGGCTTGCCGGGCTTCGGAGCGTCGAGCGAAATCAAGCGCCCCTTTGGGTTTGACCCGCAGGCGATCGGCCAGATCGCGGCCATTGGTCGCCAGCCCCACGGGCTGTCCCAAAAGGAAGATGGCGTGGGCGAGCGAAGCGGCGGTGGTGACCGCCAACTCGGAACGATGCGGTTCTCCCCGGGACGGGTAACCGCTTTGATGAAAGTCCAACAAAATCGTTGCCCCGGCCAAGGTGGTGGCTTCATACACTTTGGATTGCAATTCCCCCGTCCGCGCGGTCGCTCGCCAATGAACACGACGCAGCGGATCCCCGCTCTCATAACACCGCACGCCCGCCACCCGGGTGGGATCTTCGTACAACCGATGGACCAGCCGAATGTCCCCAATCGGTCGGCGACTAGCAATGTCATAGCCTAAGACCGGGATGACTTTCGGATAAACGGTGAGGAAGACCGGTTCGGTCGCGACGCGATGTCGGCGATGAAGTCCGAACAAATCGCCGCTTTCCATGAGCAAAGGGCCGATTTGGTAAAAACCTCGGAAATCGCAGTCGAGCTTGTAGGACAAATCGACTTCGTGATCGGCTCGGAGCGAGGTGATCTTGATTCGCCGACTGCGGACCCGAAGTCGAGGGGGGCGAGTCTGCCCGGCCGACGGGCTCAGCCCATCTTCGAGCAACAACCAAGGGATCGGCAGCGATCCGGTGTTGGTCACGGTGATTCGGACTGAAACCGTATCGCCGACTTCCGCTTCCTGCTGGCTGATTGTTCGCTGGGCGACAACCTTGCTCAACCCTTCGCGCGTCAGGAATCGAGAGAGTAACATCACCCCGAGCAAGACATACATGGCAAAGGCGAGCAGCCCCGAGTCGATCAGGAACGAGGCAACCAGCAGCAGGAGGGCGGCCCAGAACCACTTCCATCCGGATCGCATGATCGGTCTCAGTCGAACGAGTCCCTCGCCGCGGCCATCTGTTGGGACAGGATCGGAACCTTGATGTCGGAAATGACCTCGTTGACCACGGCCGCCACCGTTCGTCGGCGGAGGCGGCTCTCAGGTTTGAGAATCAGTCGATGCCCCAGCACGGGCAGGCACATCCGCTTGACATCATCAGGCAGGACAAAATCGCGGCCCTGAATGGCCGCCCACGCTTGGGCCGTCCGAAACAGGGCGATCGAGGCACGCGGACTCCCCCCAAGGGCGACGTCCTCATGCTCGCGAGTAGCATGAATGATTTGCAAAATGTACAGGCGGACCTTCTCATCCACATGCACGTGCCGAATCGCCTCTTGCGCCTTGAGGATATCCGAGGCCGACACGACCGGATTGAGGCTGTCGATGGGGTGTCCCTGTTTCAACACGGTGAGCATTCGCGACTCTTCCTCAAGGCTGGGGTAGCCGAGACTGAGGCGAATGAGAAAACGGTCGAGTTGCGCCTCGGGCAGGGGGAAAGTTCCCTCATGATCGATGGGGTTTTGCGTCGCGATGACCAGGAAAGGTGCCTTGAGGGTGTAGGTATTTCCGTCAACCGTGACGCGGCGCTCCGCCATCGCCTCAAGCAACGCCGCTTGCGTCCGCGGTGTGGCGCGGTTGATTTCATCGGCCAGCACCGTCTGGGCGAAGATTGGTCCGGGGCGGAATTCGAACTCGGCGGACTTCTGATTAAAAACGGACACCCCTGTCACATCGGTGGGTAGCAAGTCGGGGGTACACTGAATGCGCTTGAACGTGCAACCGACGCTCTTGGCCAAGGCCCGGGCCAACATCGTCTTGGCCACCCCAGGAACATCCTCCAGAAGGACGTGGCCTTCGCACAGATAAGCGGTCAATGTCAGCAGGATTTGCGGGCGCTTGCCGACGATGACCTGTTCCATGTTCGTCAGCAGGCGCGAGGCCACGGCGCGGACATCAACCGACTCGGAACTCACATTTGTCTCCCAGCGAGTCTCGGCACGATCGACGGCGTGTGTTGCCTAAGATAACAGAAAAAGCCCGGCCCGGTCACAATTGTGGCCGGGCCGAAAACTTTGTCGCTGGTCAGCCCCGGGTCTTACTTCCCTTTGACCGAGATGCGTTTGAGCAGTTCCCCGATGCGACCACGATACTGCTCTGGGACATGGTCGAGGTTGTCGTAGCTGTGCTTCTCCTCGCCATCAACGATCTCGATGTCGTTCACGACACGTTTGCCGTCTTCAATTTTTCCCGACAATCGGATCGAGACATTGTCCTCGGCTGACTGAACCGAGAAGCGATTATTGGAGATTTGAATCGACAACGATCGACTCCCAGGACCACCTGCCACCGCGCCGCCAAAACCTTCGATGATGGCCGGTGCGGGTGGAAATTTCGGTAGCGGGATCAGCCCACCGGCGAGGGGATCTGCCGGATCGGATTTGACCTCCGGCAACTTGATGCCCTTTATCGTTTCGCGCTTGCCTTTTCGCATGACGACCGCGCTGACCTCCGTGTCCGCCTTGATGTCGCCGACCATCGCCCGGAAGTCTTGCGGGTTGTTCGGCACGGGTTTGCCGTTGAACTCCAACAAGATGTCGTGCGGCTTGAGACCGGCTTTGGCCGCCGGGGAGTCCGGTATCACCTCACCCACCACCAACCCCTGTCCCTCGGGCAGATCGAGTTGCTCGATCATGGCGTCGCTCGGCGCTTCCACCATGACTCCGAGGCGGCCGGGGGTCTGCGGAGGCACGTTGCCAAATCCCGGAAAATTCGGAAACACAAAGCCGCCAAGACCCGGTTGCATCTGACCGAAGCGCTTCTGCATTTCCTCCATCCACTGCTGCATGCGTTTCTCAAACTCCGCAAAATTGTTCTCCTCGAGACGAGGTCGAGCTAAGTTGCGGAGATCGCGCGGTCGGACAAACTTCTCACCGGGTTGCGGTTTGATCGGCTCAGCGTCTGGAGCCGGATCCTTCTTCGGCTCGGGTTGGCTCTTGTTGGGTTGGTCTTTGTCGTCGTCCGGGCCGGCAGCCGAAACACCGGCGTTCCAGCCCATTCCCGCTACCAAGACGGCAACGGCCAGCAGACTCAGCAACGACAGCATCGCCCAGCCTCGCTGCTGGTGGGTGTCTCGTCGCGATCGGTTTAACAGCATGGTAATCCTCCAATACAGGTCCGAAGAGTTTCCCAAAATTGAATAACTCCAAGGCAGGCGTGATCGGCCCGCCACCTGGGACAACTGGAGCAACATGGCGGCGTAAGCAGGCGATTCGTCGTCGGTAATGGTCGCCCGATCCGCCAAATGTTCCTGACACAACAGCAAGCGTCGTCGCACGAACCAAAACCACGGCAGGGGGTAGTAGAGGATGCCCGCCAGTCCGAGCCAAATCAACGTCCCCGTGTCCGCATGTCTTAGATGCGCTGACTCGTGCGAAAGAATCCAGCGCCACGCCTGCGGCGGGAGGAAGTCGAGGAATCTTGCGGGCAAGAAGATGATCGCCTGACCCAAGCCCCAGCACATCGGACGGGTCAGTCCATCGACGACGCGGAGTTGCGGACATCGTCGAAGCCCCGAAACGGAGCGGAGCAAGTCTTGCAACGACACCGGCGCCACCCGCGATCGACGCCACATCAGCCCGACGCCCACGAGGCCGGTGACCCACCACAACGCCATCACAGCGCTGCCGACTCCGTAAATCGCCCCAGCCGCGCGCCAACCGTCGATGTCCGGCGAAAAGACGAGCCGATCCTCCCGGGGTGGGTCCGAGCGGGGAACGTCTCGGGGCGAAGCGACTGCCGCGCCAACAGGCATTGAGTCGGTACCCAAGGCCATCTCGATCGTGGACTCGAAATGCGAGGAACGCCGAAGCTCCGCCTCTCCCATTTCGGTCGGCGGTGTCGGGACGGAGGCCGAAGCCACGATGCCCAATTCGATCTCGTTTGGCGCGGTGCGCATTTCACTCGAGGCCGGCCACAAGTTGGATAGAGAAAGCCACGCCGGCGTCAGAGTTAAGACGGAAACGAGAACCGCGATGCGAAGGGCTGCCGACCCGATCAGACGTTGGTTCGGGACGGAACTTGTGAGCCGCATCAGCACCCACGCCCATGCGAGGACAAATCCACCTGCAGCGAGGGTCCGGCATAACCAGTCGGCAACGGCGGCAGTGGTGAGGCTCACTTCTGACCCTCCCGTACCGAGCGCGATTTTCGGGCCTGACGAATCAGCGATTGTAGTTCATCCAGTTCTTCAGCCGAGATCGTCTCACTTCGCAGCAGGCTGAGCATCAACTGCGAGGCCGCCCCATCGAACACCCGCTGCAAGAAACTCCGAGCACTCTCCTCCCGACTGTAACAGGCGCTGTAAATGAAGGTGCGCCCCTCGACACGGTGCGCCACCAACCCCTTCTCTTCCATGATGCGAAGAACGGTCTGCACCGTATTGTAAGCGAGCTCCTTGCCAACGGTCTCGTCACGCAACAAACGGCGATGCACGTCGCGCACGCTGCTGGGACCCTGTTCCCAGAGCACCTTCAAGATCGCCAATTCTCGGGGCGTCGGTGTTCGCGGCTCTTCCACAACGGCGACTCGTCAACCGAAAAAATAAAGCCTAAAATTTTAGGTCATTCTCGCGGATATCTCAGTCCGTGTCAAGGCCGATTTTTTCTTGACCACTCTCCGGTTGACCACGACAATGGCGGTGCCCATCAATGGCTTGTCCTGAACGTCCGACGTCCTGAGGAGGCCGATGACTCACTCCGACGAGTCTTTCCAAATCAACTCGACGACTCCAGACACCGCTTCAGACGCCTCTGAAGCATGTGTCATCTGGCAGATGTTGGAATCGCTGTGGAAGAAAATTCTGGGATTGGAGAGCAGCATCGAATCGTTGCGCCTCGCCATGAATGGGACGCGCGGCGAGTTGGAGTCCGCATTTCGGCGGCAATTGAATTTGGAGGAGAAACTACACGCATTGCAGGCCGACATCGTTCAGTGGACGAAAGCCAAGAACCGTGTCCACTATGTGTTGCCCAAGGTGCGCGAATTCATCCACCATGCGACTTGGATGACCGGCTCGCCGGAACGCAAAGAGATGGACGAGGTGTTCCAGCGAGCCGACAACACCGGCGTGCTCCCGAATGATCTCGTTAGTTTACGGGAACAGTTGGAGCATCTGCAAAAGGATCGGCAAGTCCTGTTGGGGACCGGCAACTCGGTCATGCAGGAAAGCCGTGCAATTTTAACGGAAGTGCAACGGACGTTGAACACGCTGATCCGCAATTCGGCCGAGCGTGCCCGAAACAAGCGGGGCGCTGGTCGCGAAAAGGGAAAGCACTTTTAACCGCCGCCAGGCTGCAAGGTATCGGCGAGGAGTTACGGTGAACCCGGAAGATAGACGCTGGTGCCGACGGGTAGCGGGGCGCTGGGATTCCATTGTCGGTTCAAATTAAAGATGCGTGTCCATTGATTTTCGTCGCGTAGTTCTTCCCGGGCGATGTCTCGCAAGGTCATGCCATCGCGGCGGACGGTATAGATTCGGGGCGAGCCGATGCCGTTGAGATTGCTTCCCATGGCACTGACGGGGGGCGTCGCCGGGTTTCCGTTCGTGGCGGTCCCCGGCTCGAGGACGCGATGGCGATGGCCGGGGATCAACGTCGGGTAGCTTCTTTCGAGGATGCGGGCCGGGGGAACCTTGACCACCTCACCGGGCGGCAGGTTCGGCTTTTCTTGGCGGAACAACAACTTGTAGTTTCGGTCCAAATTGTATTGCCTCAATGCCTGCTCGTACTTCGGCGTGTAGTAGAACTTCTGGCTGATCGACTCCAAGGTGTCTCCGGGTTTGCAGTAGTACCAGTCTTCGTCGTAGCTATCAACACGGACTTCGAGTGGATCCGCGGGGGCTGGGCGAGAGCCTAACGTGGCCGGCAAGTCGCTCGGCGGTGTCGGACCCGATTCCGGCCTCACGGGGACAGGTGGCACTTGGGGCGGTTTCGGCCCCGACTCGACATTCGCCGGTGCGGTAATCGGGCGACTCGGCAGATCCGATCCCCCAGGAGCCGAGGTCATCGGTGGTGTCGCGGGAGGCAGAGTTGTCGCCGGAGGCGTCGTTTCAATCGTCGGATTCAACTTCACCGTTGGAGGCGGCACTTCCATCGTCGAATTCGATTTCGCCGTCGGCGGCGGCACCAGATCGCCTGGTTTGGGCAAGGGTACGGGCACTTCCACGGGGGCGGGTGACGACGGCGAGTCTTTCGGCGTCTCCACCACCACCGGGGGCGACGGCTTGTCCTTGGGCAATTGGACCTCCGCGGGTGCCGGCAAATCAAGCGTCGATGTGCCGTTGCCCGAGGCGGTTGGCGGCATTCGATCCACGTTTCGTTCATTGGCCGGCAACTTCACCGGCGACGGTGGCGGGGGCACTTCGATGATCGGTTTCGGCCCCCCATTTGGTATCGGCAAAGGCTCCTGCATGGGCGACTCCAACGGAGGCGGCGACATCGGGTTCGGCTGCGGCGGTGTGTTGCCGATCGGGGGCAAGGGCGCCAGATCGTCGACCGGCGGTCCTTTCGTTTTTTCTTTCTCCTTGTTCTTGGCAGGCAAGTTCAGATCGAGAACCGGCGGGTCGGAAGTCGGGGTGTGACTCGCCGGTCGAATTTCGCCGGGTGGCGGCAAATCCGCGAAAGGAGGTGTTTTGGGCGGGGCTTCTCCGGACCTGGTCACGCCACGCAAGGCCGGAGGAGGATCGATGGGCAGCGGCGAACCCGACCCGCTGGCCGCGTCCTTCCCCTCCCCCGGGGAACGATTCGGCGGAGGAAGCGAAGGCGCGCCGAAGTGATCGTCGGCGCTGGGGTCGTCACGAGTCACCGACAACGGCGGGAGCGGTTGGGCATCTGGTTTCATCACGGGCAACGTCGGCGGGGAAACGGTCGGCGGGGAATCAGGTTTGGGCAATTCTTGATTCGGGTCAGGCAAGGGCACCGGCTCCAAGGGCGGAGGCGGATTTGATGCCTGGGTCGACGATTCGGCGGCAAGAGATCGATCGGAAATAGCCGACGCCTCCGCCACCAAGGGTGACGACGATGGTTGCGGCTGTTCCGTGGCCGATGGTGAATTCAGGCTGCCGCGAAATTGCTTCACCGTCAGGACGCCACCGACCAGCGCCGCGAACGAGGCGGCCACCATCAGACCGATTTTCTTCTTCGGGTTCATTTTCGGTCCCTCCTTGGACGGAAGCAATCAGGTGTCAGGAGCAAGGGGCAAAGGCAAGCGGCGAGCCAATCGAAGTTTCGCGCTCCGAGAGCGGGGATTGCCT
>CAKZUU010000293.1 GCA_937922175.1 uncultured Gemmataceae bacterium | reverse complement strand
GATATCTTTGAGCAGGGCGAGTTCGTCTTCCTTGACTTCCTTGCCCCGCAGGCTGAAATCAACGCGGAGTAAATTGGTATTTTGAGCCAAGCGAATTGCCAGGACACCGCTGGCTTGCAGCTTCGCGACGGCCGCTTTTTCGGCATCGCTGATGGGGAGACCCGGATCGTCTTTCGGTTGCGTCGAAGCGAGCGCCCCGGCAACTTTCAGCGTCACCCCGTCGGGCCAGGGCACCCCGGCGCTGATCCATTCTCGCAGCTTTTCGATCTCTTCTTTCTTCAGCGGGTCACCCTCGGGCGGCATCCGATCGTCGCTGTCTTTCGGCTGATTGACCAGCTTGAACAACATGCTGTCTTCCGGCTTTCCGGCCACCACGATCGGTCCATTCTCACTGCCTTTCATGAACAAATCGCGCGTGTCCATGCGCAATTTGCCCTTGGCTTTCTCCGGATTGTGACAGCGGAGGCAATGATTTTCGAGGATCGGTTTGATCTCTTTGTTGAAGTCAACGTCCGCACGAGAGGTCAAGGGCAAAAGCAACGCTGTCGTCACGGTCGCGAAAGAAGAGCGAAATCTCATGGCACCCTCGATAGTCGAACGATGCGGAAGGCAGCCGCTGGAATGCGACCCAACGGCCGTTGATGGCGAGCCATTGGCAGGCTCTTTTTACTTTATCAAGCGACGTTCGTTCAACAAGCGATCCAACCGACACGTCGCGAGAATGCCTCAACCCAATGTCGCGAATCGCGCGTGTGAGTTCCGAGGCGATGAAACCCAAATCGACACACTGTTCTCTCAGGGTGGGAGGGTCGCGTGGGATGCCTTTGAAGAATGTCCGCATCGAGAAAAGTGCGTGATGACGAGTGAATAATTCACGACGATGGCTCGTCGGTATTGTCGGCGATCCCTCTGCCTCTGGCGATCTTCGGTAATCTTGCCGATAATTGCTCAGGGCGGCTTTGACCGCTGGTTCGGGGAGTCAACCGTTGAGTGAGGATGTCTCAGTGACCATTGCTGCGGAATTGAATTCTGAAGCGCGCGGTGCTCGAGCGGGCACGGCCCAGGTCAAAGTCGTTCCGGAAACACGGGAACTGCGTGACCGGATCCGAGCCGCGGCTCGTGAGTTCACTCGGGATTGGGACCGATCCAAGCCGCTGAGTCGTGCCGAGGCCACACTTCGAGCCGAACAGTTTGTTCAATGGCTCGGCATCGGCCAGCAGTACCTGGGCTTCTGTCTCGTTGCGCTGATGAATGAGTTCTGGCGGGATCAGGTCGCAGCAGTGCCTTTTCATCGGCGTTTGCTCTTGCTGCCGCACTGCTTGAAAAATGCCGAGGGATGCCCCGCCGACTATGACGAATTCGGTCTCGATTGCCGAAAATGCGGCCAATGCTCGGTCGCGGATTTCAAGGTGCGTGCCGAGGAGTTGGGCTACAAAGTGCTGGTCAGCGAAGGAACACCGATTGTCCTGAAGATTATCGTCTCGGGCCATGTCGATGCAATCGTCGGCGTCGCCTGTTTGAATGTTTTGGAGCGGGCGTTTGACAAGGTGCTTCTGGCGGGCATCCCGTGCGTGGCGACGCCACTCTTGTCGAGCAACTGTCGCAATACGTCGGTCGATGACGATTGGGTGGCGGAACTGATCGAGGTGAAACTCGAACCCCCATCGGTGCGGACACGCAGCTACGTGTCGTTGATGCGGGCCGCAGCCGGAATGTTCGACGAACCCGAGCTGTCGCGCCTCGCTCCTCGCGTGCGAAACACTGGGAAATCAGACTCGGATCCCTTGGCTCGACAAGAGGCCATCGCCTACGAGTGGCTCATGGAGGGCGGTAAACGCTCCCGGCCTTTCATTACCTTGGCCGTCTATGACGCGCTCATGGGCGGCCGAGCGACCCTCGCCGACACCGCCGAACTGCCCGACGCGGTCAAACGAACTGCTCTCGCCATCGAGACGTTTCACAAAGCCTCGTTGGTTCATGACGACATCGAGGATGACGATACCTTCCGTTACGGTCGGGAAACGCTGCACCGACAATACGGCGTCGGCCCCGCGATCAACGTCGGCGATTACCTCATCGGCCTGGGATACCGGCTTGTCAGCCGAGAGCGACACAGCCTCGGCTTTGACGTCGCCGCCGACATCCTCGACAAATTGGCCGACGCCCATCTCCGACTTTCCGAAGGTCAAGGCGCCGAGCTCTTGTGGCGCGATGCCGTCAACCAATCGATTTCACCCTTGGAGGCGTTGAAGATTTACGCCCTGAAGACGGCTCCGGCATTCGAGGCCGCTTTGTATGCCGGTGCTCGCCTTGCCGGCGATGCCACCCCCTACGAAAAGCTCTTTGCCGATTTCAGCCGGAATCTGGGGGTCGCGTTTCAAATCCTGAATGACCTCAAAGACTGGCAAGGCGACGACAACAACAAGCTGCTCGCCGGACAGGACATTCTCTCAGCGCGGCCCACGCTCTTGCTCGCTCTCGCTCTCGAGGCAGCGACTCCGCCGGAGCGCGAGGAGTTGTTGCGCGTCACGGCCGAACGGAATCGCGACTCCCGCGAGACCGCACTGAATCGGGTTCGCTCCATCTTGCATCGGCACGGAGTTTTTCAGAAGGCGGACCAAATGATCGAAAAGTTCCGTTTTCGGGCCGAAGCATTGGCCGACGAGGTCGAGCCTCTGGCGCTACGAGAGTTGTTGTACTACCTGGTAGACACCGTATTATCACGCGATGAGGCGGCGACACCGTCGGATCCTGTCCGGTCGTTGCCTCTGGTCGCAGTACCGACCTGAGGCCGACACCGATGGCTCATTCCCCTGTTCCCTCAAGTCGGTATCCTGAAGCGTCGTTAACGCTGATGGATCTTTTCCCGTCGGCGGATCACCGCCCTCGGATGGAACTCGTTGCTGCCGCGGAGGTGCCCCCGCCATACCGCGAGCTCCTTGTCCACACCCACCATATGACGGTGACTTTAGAGGCGTTTCATCGCGGTCCGGTGAATCTTCAGGTGCTCGGCACCATGCAATCCGAGGATTGGTACGCGCGACGAATCCTGCTTCGACGACACGACGACGACGAGGTCGTCCAGTTCGGCATCGCTCGGATTCGATTGTCGTACTGCTTACCGCAGGTCCGTGACGCGATCCTCGCTGGCCGGATTCCATTGGGTCGGATTTTGATTGAGCAAGACGTGCTGCGAAACGTGGTCCCGGTGGCTTTCTTGCGCGTGATGCCCGGGCCGGCAATGGCCGACTGGTTCGGCAAGCAGCGCGGATTATTTGTGACCTACGGTCGTTTGGGTGCCATCCATCTCGACGAGCGGCCCGCGGTCGAGGTCCTCGAAATCGTCGCTCCGATTCCACCGGCTATTCCCGGCGCTTGACCGCGTAGCTCTTGGAGACACCCGTCGATTCCACGTGCACGGTGTAGCTTGTCCCATCGGCTGTCACTTCGAGCCAGATCGGTTCCGCGCCGCAATCCGCCGACTCGTTCGCTATGAACTTAGGCTCCGTATTCTCGTGCGGCATCGCATTCAAGTTGCGATGCATTTGATAGATATCCGGAACCTTGGGCAGTCGCCGTAACGTGCCAATGACCGATGGGTGAGCCCCCTTGCGCGGCCCATTGTTGAAAATAACGACCCGTGGTCGCACGGTGCGGATGAGAGAAGGGTGATTGCTCACTTCAAGGCCATGATGAGTCGATTGATAAACATCCACCGCGCCAATTTTATCCGTCGGCGCGATGAGCTTGTATTCAATGTTCCATGTTAGGTCGCCCAGATCCAGAAAGCGGAAATCGCCGAATCGAATGAGAAAGCCGAGACTTTTGGCATTGTCGGTCGGATCATCAGGCTTCGGTTGATGCTCACCTGCCAGATCGTTTGGCGCAGCCGAGGGATCGTCGGGCACGACATCCCCGTTGGCACAAAGACACCGCATCTCGACGCTTGGCCCAAACCGACTCGGTTTCAAGGGCAAACGATCGCCGGGTTTCAAAATCGTCTCTCGACCAGCCGCAGCCCTCTTAAAGGCATCGATCAGGACCGGAAAATTCGCCCGGTCCTCCGGCAACGATTCGGGGATTCCTCGGTGATAAAATCGATGGATCGGCATCAATTGGCTGAGTCGTTCAACCCCGCCATAGTGATCGAGATGCCAATGCGTGACAACGTGATGATCAATCGCCTTTAGACCAGCCCTTCCCGTAGCGACGCGGTGGATCCGCTCCGCGTCTCGCCGACCGGGATTCCCGCTGTCGATCAAGATCGACTCGCCCGCAGGAGTGACGAGCAACGTCGCCGCACCGCCTTCAACATCAACCCAGTAAATCCGAAGACCCGCTGCTTGCCCCGATACCACACCCGCCAGCCCGAGCCAGGAGCCCGCGGCAATCACAACAGCACGCATCGAGCACCTCCAAACAATGAGTGTGGATTGGCAACGGCGTGAGCCCGTCTTTTATTTCTTCTCAGGCGCTTGCGGCTTCTGCTCCAGAGCGCTAAGCACGTCTTTCCCGTAATCCGCCTTCAAGAGTCGCTGAATCTCTCCTTGAAAGTCTTTGACTGCTTCATCCACGGCGGTTTTGAATTTTTTCTCCAACTCGGCCTCTTGTTCTTTGCTCGGTGCCCCCATCATCTCCAAACGCTTATTGATCTCCCCAATCCGATGAGCAATCTTTTGCAACTCAGGTTTGGCCTCCTTTCCGGTCTGGGCATCCTGCACCTTTGCCAAGATCTTACTTGCATCCCTCATGGCCGCCAGCATGTCCACGACGATTTGCTCGTGCGAATCCGGTTTCGAGTTTTTCTTATCCTCCGGATTCGGGGACTGCGCGAACAATGGTCCCCAAATCACGACGCAGCCGATTGCCGCCCAAAAACCACTTTTCATAAACCCCTCTCTTGATGAATGGTCATTCTTGTGACCAACCAACAACGCACATCTTGGGTTTAGTCTGACAAATGTCGAGCAAAATGCAATG
>CAKZUU010000292.1 GCA_937922175.1 uncultured Gemmataceae bacterium | reverse complement strand
GCGGCGGCATCGAAGGCGGCCTCGGTCGTGGCGGCCTCCCATTCTTTCGACACCGTGTTACCCCGCTCCCAACCGTAGCTGCGATCGTCCGGCGGGAACGGCACGGCACAGACGTAAGATTCGGGGGCACCTCGGGGCGATATTTGCCGCGGCGGAATGAGTTCCAACGATCGACCAGGCACACGCCAACCCAGTGACACGAAGGCGGGTTTGACCGGCTTCTTTTTCTGCTTTTGCGAATCATCCACGCCCTGCTTGGCCTTGCTGAACTCCAGCCGGAGCGGGTAAGCTCGGCCGGCAATGAGATAAATCGTCCCCCGGAATTCCGTGTCACTGCCGGATTTGACCCACGCATCGATCAGCGGCCGACGCTCGTCATTCACCCACAGGCGAACGGCTTGGTCGCTGCGGACGACAAACTCGTATTCCCCCGTCTCCGGGGCCAACAAGGAGCCGCTCCAGCGAATTGAAAACTCATGGGCGTCCACCTTGCCCGGAACCGGAGATTCGGTCTTAAAATCGAAGTCGATGACCGGATCAAGCCGTTCGACATTGGGTTTGCCCGCCAGGCGCCGACCAGAGAAATACTCACCCTTGATCCCTCCGGGTTCGGCCCAGGTCATCGGTGAGCGGAAACTTCCGACGAGGTCCGCCAACGCCTGACGGTACTGCCGAACCGTCAATCGAGACAGTTCGATCCGCGCCGGTCGATTTCGCTCCCGGGCCAACGGTGAGTAAAAGGCTTCGTGAATGTAGGCTGCCACCGTTCGGGCTTCGTCTTCCGTGAGCGACCCGGGATTGCTCTCTGGCATGGTCTCGAAAATCAATTTGGCCAGTTGAGCTACCGATCGCTCGCCCACGAGTGGCTTCGGGTATTTTTTGGCCCCTTCCCCTTGGGGACCATGACAATTCGCGCATTTCGCTTGATACAGCTTGGCCCCGTCCGGTTCGGCCGACCATCCGGCGGTCGGCAGAGCCCCAACGAGGATCGTCACGAGACATCGCATCATCGTCATCACGAACTTACCGGGAGCCGCGAGGAACTGCCCGCCACGGGGCGTCTTGGGAGAGTCTCCTGTTAGTGTCGCAAGCCCGCGCCCCGACGTCAAGCGGCAGCCGATCGCTCCGTGGAGAAGCACGGGAAACCGACGGCAAATGCCTTTCATTTCTCATACAACGAAAACAAAGCAGCAAACGGGGAACAAAACCCATGGGACAAGAGTTTTGGTACGGAGCCACAGTCGGGGCTGTGCTGCTGGCTATCCTTCTCGGCGGGTTGCTATTTCTGGTGGGTCGATCCCGCACAACCATGGGACTGAAAGCGTTGGCTCGAACGCTGCGCGATCCCGACTTCGCCGAGAAAATTCAGCCCTTGCTCGCGCCCATTCGCGCCGATTCCGGCAAACCGACCAAACCCTCGGGTGTCCCGCTGCGGCTGCTGGCTCTGTTGCAACGCGAGGGCCGACTGCTGGACTTCCTGATGGAAGACATCACCTCTGCCAGCGATTCGCAGATCGCCTTCGCGGCTCGCGAAGTCCATCGCAAGTGTCAGGAAGCATTAAGAAAAGCTCTTGAGCTTCAACCCATCGTCTCTCAGCAGGAGAATGAGACGGTGGAGGTGCCAGCGGGCTTCGATCCCTCGGCCATCCGCGTCACCGGTAACGTTGTTGGCAAGCCTCCCTTTCGCGGGACGCTCATCCATCCCGGTTGGCGCGTCACCGCCCTCCATCTCCATCCACCGCCGGAGGGTTCGGATGAATTCGTCATCGCACCAGCCGAAGTCGAAATTCCTTGACCTTTCGACGAATGGGTCCCGGCGAAGAATTTGGTGACAACCTCAAGCAGAGGCCGTCGGATTCTCCGCTCTCACTTGCCTGGATCAGAGGCAGCGCGACCCGCTTTGTGCCAACAGGTTGGGCAACTCGATAAGCGTGGCCGGAACCATGCCGACCTTTCGGAAAAACTTTCAACTCATGAGACGCTAAGCATTTAGCATCACGAGGAAACAGCAGTGGGCGGAATTGGCACTACTGTTGGAATTGACGTCGCCGGCGATTTGATGAACGACGGAGCACAGAATTGACGGACCTGACTCGTCTCTCCCCGGGCCGGGCCGTGATCGACGCGAAAAACTGAACCTGGCAATGCCCTTCGGTGGGAGAGCATGTCCCCATGAGACCGAGCGATTTTACGGCCGAAGCGTCGGCTCGCGCACCGCGGTTATTCCCATCCTTGCCACCGCCGCCTCGTCTCGCCGCCCAGTTGGTGGACGACGCGGTGGTGTGCATGTGTCAGCAAGTGACCAAGGGGGAGTTGGCTTCGGCCATCGCATCGGGCTCAACTCAAATCAAGGATCTCGAGGCGGTGACCGGAGCAGGGACCGGCTGTGGGTTGTGCCGAGCCACCGTGGGTGAGTTAATCGGCTCGCTTCGCTGCCGACATAGTGGCCGACTGAACCCAATCGAACAAGCGAAGCAAGTCAAAGACGGACTCGACAGCGAGGAGGACATCTATCGTCTGGCCGCCTCGGGTGATTGGAGGGCGCTGACGGAAGACGACAAACATCGCATCAAGTGGCACGGCCTGTTTTTCCGTAAGCAAACTCCAGGGCACTTCATGCTTCGCTTGCGAATGACCAACGGCATGGCGACAGCGGCCCAGATGCGAACCATCGCGGATTTGTCCGACGAATTCGGCAGAGGCTTCGCGGACATCACCACTCGGCAGCAGATCCAATTACGGTGGTTCACCTTATCTGACGTGCCCGAGATGTGGCGTCGACTCGCGGCGGTGGGATTGCACAGCAGACAGACGGGCATGGACAACGTGAGGAACGTCTGTGGCTGTCCCGCGGCAGGATTGACCGAGAACGAACTGTTCGATGCCTCGCCGGTCACTCACGCCTTTACCGAAATGTTTCTCGGCAACCGCGAGTTCACCAATTTGCCGCGCAAATTTAATGTGACCATCACCGGTTGCTTGGAGAACTGTTGTCACGCGGAGACTCAGGACATCGCCCTGGTGCCGGCCCGACGTCAGGAAGGTTCGGAAACCCTGCTGGGTTTTAACGTGTTGGTCGGCGGGAAACAAGGGAGCGGCGGCTACGAGCCGGCGCGAGAACTCAACCTCTTTGTCAAACCGGAGGAAGCCCCGAAGCTGTGCGCGGAGATCGTGCGAATCTTCCGGGATCACGGCAACCGCGAGGTGCGCACCAAAGCCCGGCTGTGGTTTTTATTGGAAGAGCGTGGGGTCGAATGGTTTCGTGCCGAGTTAGAGCGACGTTGGGGCCGCGATTTGTCGCCGGCGGGGAGCGATGCCCGGCGGAAGTCGCACAACGATCATCTCGGACTGCATTTGCAGAAGAAGGTCGAAGATCGCGCTGGTCCTCCGCTGTATTACGCCGGCCTGTTGGTCCCCGTTGGTCGAATCACCTCGTCACAACTCCGAGCGGTGGCTGATTTATCCGAACGTTACGGCACCGGCCGGTTGCGGCTGACAACGCAACAAAATGTGATCGTCCCCGACATTCCCGAAGACCGACTCGTGTCATTTCAATCCGAGCCGATCCTGCAAGACTTACCTCTCAACCCCTCGCCGATTTTGCGAGGTCTGGTGGCATGCACGGGGGTGGATTACTGCCACATGTCCTTGATCGACACGAAGGGCCAGGCCCTTGCCGTCGCTCGCGAGTTGGAGCGTCGGACAGCCGGGCGAAAGATTCTGCCCCTGACCATCCATTGGTCGGGCTGCTCGGCGGGATGCGGTCTGCATCAGGTGGCCACCATCGGTTTGCAGGGTTGCCGGACACGTGTCCATGGTCAGATCGTCGAAGCGGCTCACGTTTGCGTCGGCGGGGCGACCGGTCCGCAGCCTCGCGTGGCGACGGATCTGATGTACGACGTTCCTTGCGATCAATTGGCGGACGCGCTGGAATCTCTGGTTTGTTTTGCTCCTCGGAAGTCGTGATCGATGAATCGGCCCGAATTGCCAATCATCGGGGAAACGATCTGCCCCTATTGTGGGGTGGGATGCCGTCTCCAATTGGAAGGTTACCCTGGCGAGATCGTTTGCACCCGGGGTGTGGCAGATGCTCCCGCCAATCAAGGCCGACTGTGTGCGAAAGGAGCGTTAGTCCATGAAACCCTGGATACATCCGATCGACTGACGGCCCCCTTGATTCGATCCGATCGACGTGAACCGTTCCAACGAGTGTCGTGGGATTCGGCCTTGGGTTTTGTCGCGGAACGACTGCGGGCCATCCGGGCGGCTTACGGTCCCGATGCCATTGCCTTTTACGGCAGCGGACAACTCGACAGCGAAACGACCTATTTGGTCGGGAAATTGTTCAAAGGATCGCTCCGAACAAACAACACCGACAGCAACAGCCGATTGTGCATGGCCGCTGCCGTTGCCGGTTATCGCCAGAGTTTGGGGAGCGACGGGCCTCCGTGTTGTTACGACGACATCGACGAATGCGATGTCGCCTTCATCATCGGCAGCAACATGGCCGAGGCCCACCCCGTCTTGTGGGATCGACTGCAACAGTCGCGTCAGCGTCGCGGCGTGCCCTACTCGATTGTGGCGGATCCCCGGCGAACCGCGACCGCCCGACAGGCGGACCTTTTTCTTCCCGTGGCCCCCGGCGGCGATATTGCCCTGATGAATGCCCTTGGTCGGCTCATGATCGAATCCGGATGGGTCGATGACCGATTCGTCACCGCTTATACCCGAGGATTCGACCAATACCTCTATTTTTTGCTCAGTCAAAACCTCGACGAACTCGTCTCCGTGGCCGGCATTTCCCGCGACCAACTCCACGAGGCCGCCCGACGTCTTGGCACGGCTCACGGCTGGCTCAGCTTCTACTGCATGGGGCTGAACCAAAGCACCGTCGGCGTGTGGAAGAACAATAGTTTGATCAACCTCCACCTCCTGACAGGTCAGATCGGCAAGCCCGGCGCGGGGCCGTTTTCCCTCACGGGGCAACCCAACGCGATGGGTGGACGAGAAACCGGCTTGCTCTCGCATCAACTGCCGGGCTATCGCCTCGTGGAGGATGGTCAACATCGTGAGGAAGTGGAACGGCATTGGCGACTTCCCCCCGGCAGCATCCGCAACAAACCGGGACTCACCGCTGTCGAGATGTTCCGCGCTTTGGAGCGGGGCCAACTCAGAGCTCTTTGGATCGCCGGCACCAACCCCCTGGTCAGTTTACCCGACTTGCATCAGGTCCGTCGGGCGATGAACAAGGCCTCCTTGATCGTGGTGCAGGACGCCTATCATCCGACGGAAACCACGGAGCTGGCTCACGTCCTGCTGCCCGCAGCGCAGTTCACGGAAAAGGAGTGGACCAGCACCAGCAGCGAGCGACTCGTGAGCTACAGCCCTCAACTTCGATCGGCCCCCGGTGACGCTCTCCCGGATTGGCAAATTATCGCCCGGTTTGCTCAACGGGCAGGCTTTGCCGGGTTCGATTACCGATCGGCGGCCGAAGTTTGGGACGAATTCCGGGAGCTAACCACCGGCCGACCCTGCGACATGACGGGAATCACGGCGGCACGTTTGCGCCGCGAGAGGCATGTCTATTGGCCTTGCCCCAGCTTGGAACATCCCGGGGAAAAACGGCGGTACCAGGATCGCCGCTTCCCCACGCCCGACGGCAGAGCGATCTTCTTGCCCCGTGACCACCGTGAACCGCGTGAGAAACCAGACCACGAGTTCCCCTTTGTCCTCACGACCGGCCGGCTTTATTCGCATTGGCATACCCTCACTCGCACGCGCCACTGCGCCAAATTGGTGCGGCGCGAGCCAGGACCGTTCGTCGAAATTCACCCCTCCGATGCCCGATCACTGGAAGTCGATGACGGCGACCTGGTGCAAATTTCCAGTCGGCGGGGCACGATCCGTCTTCCAGTGCGGCTGAGCGAGGCCGTGCCGACCGGGACCGTCTTTCTGCCGTTCCATTGGGGTGACCGATTTTCGGCGGACAATGCCGTGAACTATCTGACCATCAGCGCCACGGGTCGCGTGGCGAAGCAACCGGAGTTGAAATTCTGTGCCGTGGATGTGGAGCGAGTTGCCGACAACCTCGACGAGGCACCCGAGGTTGATTCTGTCATTCCCCTAACGATTGGGAGCTTTCATGAGTCGCCGTGACTTCCTTCGATCCGGCCATTTCCCCACTCTCCTGGCCGCGTTCCTGTACTTCGACATTAGCTTCATGGTGTGGGTGTTGATCGGGGCGATGGGCAATTCCATCGCGCAGGATCTCGGGTTAAACGACGCGGAGAAGGGGCTGATCGTTGCCATTCCCCTTCTCGGAGGGTCGTTGTTGCGGTTAGTGTTGGGGGTGCTGACGGATCGAATCGGGGGCAGACGGACAGGATTGTGGGGGCTGAGCTTGACCGTGCTGCCGCTCTTACTCGGCTGGCGATGGGCCGACTCCGCGAGCCACCTGATTTTGGTCGGATTGCTCTTAGGGATTGCGGGCGCGAGTTTCGCCGTCGCTTTGCCTTTGGCGAGCCGATGGTATCCCCCGCACCACCAAGGCTTGGCCGTCGGCATTGCCGGTGCGGGCAACAGCGGGACCGCGCTGGCGACTTTTTTCGCGCCCCTTTTGGCGGCTTGGGTCGGCTGGCAGGGAGTGTTCGGATGGGCGATCGTCCCGGTCGTAGCCGTTCTGCTGCTGTTCGCGTGGCTGGCGAAGGACAGCCCGACGCAACCTCCGCCTCAGCCGCTCCGGGCTTACGCGCGTGCCTTTCTCCAGGCCGATACTTGGTGGTTCAACGGTTTCTATGCCGTCACGTTTGGTGGTTTCGTCGGGTTGGCTAGCTTTTTAAGCATCTATTTCCACGATCAATATGGACTCAGCAAAATCGCTGCGGGTCGATTCACGACGCTGTGCGTTTTCGCCGGATCTTTCCTCCGCCCCGTAGGAGGCTACTTGTCGGATCGATGGGGTGGCCACCGCTTGCTCGTGGCAGTCTACTTGGGGATCGCTCTGGTCATGACCTTGATGGCGTTTCAACCCCCGCTAGCCGCGGCAACGGCGATTCTGTTCGTGGGTATGGCATTGCTGGGGATGGGAAATGGCGCGGTCTTTCAATTGGTCCCCTTGCGGTTTCCCCGACAAATCGGCGTGGTGACCGGCGTGGTCGGGGCAGCCGGTGGCCTGGGCGGTTTCTTCTTGCCGACGGTTCTCGGAAGCTTGAAGCAATTGACCCACTCGTTCGCTGGAGGATTTCTGCTTTTTGCCGTCGTCGGCGGGTTGGCGGCGGTAGCAATGGTCTGGAAAGCTCGCGCGTGGTATCGACAAACCGCAGACCAAAACTGGAGTGAACAGTCAGTCCCGCGGCTTGGTCCTACAATAACGATTCCTGCCGCATCCGAGTCTGGGTTGGCGATCAATGATCCGATTCCCGCTGGAGTTTCGAGCCGTAGCGTTTGATCTGGACGGCATTTTGATCGACACCGAACCGATCTTCGCGGAGTCGGTTCGTCGTTTTCTCGAGCCACGTCAGATCGCCTTTGATCCAGCATTTATGCCCACAATGATGGGAACGCCGGCCGTCCAGGTGCTGCCGAAGTTCCGAGAGTATTTCGGACTGCGGGAATCGGTTGAAGAGATCGCCCGAGAATGTAAGGAGCATTTTCTGGCTGCATTAGGGAATCGAGCCGGCCCCCTGATGCCCGGGGTGACTCAGCTTCTGGACGAGTTGGGCCGACGGCGGGTGCCTTTCGGCATCGCCACGTCGTCCAGCCGCGAATTCGTCCAGCGGGTATTCGCCCCGCACGGGTTGCTGGATCGGTTCCAGTTTGTCCTTACCTGCGAAGATGTGAGTCGGGGAAAACCGTTCCCGGACGTGTACGAGTTGGCGGCCTCACGTTTCGGCATCTCGCCCCAGCAGATGCTCGTTTTCGAGGATAGTCCCAACGGAGTCCGGGCTGCCAAATCGGCGGGGGCGCCGTGCATCGTCGTGCCCCATTCGCATACCCCCCGTCACCTGATCGAAGGGGCGGACCTCATCGTTCCGAGTCTGCATTCCGACGAGTTGTATCGCGCCCTGGGTTGGACGTTGCCCTAGCGGAGCTGGGAACGGTGAAAATGCACGTGTTTCCAGCCAGACTCGGTCTGATGCCAAATTCGCGTCTCTTCAAAGGCACTCGACTGGATGACGCCATCGAATTCGACTTGATTCACCCGGACATACGTGACGATGGCCGTCGGCCCAAGAATCCGAACGCGCGGTGACGTCATGGTCGCTTGCCGTCGACGGGAATGTTGGGGAACCTCAAAATAGATTCGATGGAAGGACAATCCTTCGACCAGTTGACCACAGGCCTCCGGCTCGAAAGCGGTCAGGTCGGGCGCGCACAACTCCTCGTATGTTTGCCAGTCGGCTTGCATGATGGCGTCGAGCAGCCGTTGGTTTAAGGCGATCAATTCGTCGCTGAGATTCATGACACGTTCCTCGGGGAGGGGACACCGGCCGTCGGGCCGACCGATTGAAGGATGATTGGGCGGAGTTCCCCAGCGAGAAATACTGAGCCGGCCACGATGATCAGATCGTCGGGCGAGGCTCGTCGGGAAAAAGTGTGCCACGCGTCGACGGCTGAGGGAAACACTTCCGATGAGGAGATTCCCACTTCCCGCCCGATGTGGGCGAGGGAATCGGGAGGAGCCGCCCGGGAGCTGTGGGCAT
This sequence comes from uncultured Gemmataceae bacterium, assembly GCA_937922175.1. GTDB lineage: Bacteria > Planctomycetota > Planctomycetia > Gemmatales > Gemmataceae > CAKZUU01. The sequence continues at coordinate 799 of CAKZUU010000292.1, read as the reverse complement.
AGCGTGTGAAGCCGACATGATCGATCTTCGGGGCCACGGTGCGAAGCATCCCGGCGATGTCCTTATCCGACGAAGACGCAAAAATCAGCCACCGTCTCTTGCCGCTCGGAGCCTCGGTCAGCGTTTCCACCAGGGCTTGGATCGAGGCGACGTTGTGGGCGCAATCGAGCAAGACCATCGGCCGTCGGGCCAACACCTCGAGGCGTGCGGGCCAATCGACCCGGCGTAATCCCGCCGCGACGTGATCGTCATGGATCGTGAGTCCCATCCGGCGGAGTTCTTCGACCGCGGCGACGGCGAGAGAAGCGTTGGCCGCTTGATGCCGACCATGAAGCCCCAAGGGCATTGGGGGCCAGGCCGACTGCTCTGTCCGAACCGCAACCGTGGGCAGCCGCTCGCCAAGTCGCCCCGGTTGGTAGGTGAAGTGAAAATCCACTCCGCGTTCCCGCAGACGACATTTCCGCTCGGCGGCGACCTGTCGAATCACGGTTCGGGCTTCAGGTTCGATCACGCCACTAATGACGGGTCGGCCGGGTTTGATAATGCCAGCCTTCTCGAAGGCGATCGATGCCAGGGTCGATCCCAAAATTTGGACATGGTCGTAACTGATGCTGGTAATGATCGACAGCCGAGGTGTGCAGACGTTGGTCGAATCAAAGCGTCCCCCCAGGCCCACCTCGACGACGGCCCAATCGACACGCCGGCGGAGGAAATGCAGCCATCCCGCGGCGGTGCCGACCTCGAAAAATGTCGGCTGGACATCCCTGGGCACGGATTCGCGGATCTCCGCGAGCAACGC
>CAKZUU010000291.1 GCA_937922175.1 uncultured Gemmataceae bacterium | reverse complement strand
GCGATTTGCAGCGGGTGGGTCAGCATGTATAGTCCGGTTCCCTCGTGGCGCATCATCGAGCGTTTGAGGAAATTCATGTCCAGACGCTCGATGTTGATGGCGAGATCGGCGAGAGTGTGATCGGGCATGAGGTCCAGACTGATGTCCGCGTCGCCCAAGGCCATGTCGAGATCGAGAAGGACAACGCTGTTTTCTTGGTCGGCGGCCAAATCGCAGCCGAGATTGACGGCGAGGCTGGTGCAACCCACGCCACCACGTGAACCGAGGACGGCAATCACCTGACACGAGTGACCGCCGGGCCCATGGAGAGCTCCGTTGGCCGACCCCAGGCCGTTTTCCATTTGAGCGCGACGCAAGGTGACGAGCATCTCCTCCAAGCCGACCGGCTGAGTGAGAAAGTAGCGCGCCCCCCGTTGCAAGGATTGCAACAAGGCTTGATGGTCGGAGCTGATGGTGAGAATGGGCAGTTTGGGAAACGCCGCCGCCACCTGCGAAATCATGTTCAAAGCTCGCTGGTGGTCGGAATCGAGGTTGACGATGGCCAGATCCGGCGGAGATTGGCTGACAACGTCGAGGAAGAATTCATAGCGGGAACATTCCGATTCGAGCCAGATGAAATCGACCCCCAACAGCAAACTGCGAAGGGGGTCGCGGCTGTAATCGGACGGGTCAACGATGGCGATCCGAAGCATGACATCCACCGATCAATCAAAGCTGCGTGTCAAGGTTGCGTTCCAATCGGCGTCATCGTGACGTCATTCAGCTCACCAAGGAGCATCCGGTACCCCTGCGGGCGGGGGGATGACGGGCCGGGGCACCGTGCGATATCCTTTGAGCGGCTCGATCTTCGTCGGCAGCAGATCCGCCTGCGAGTTGGGCAAGACCCCCGGTTCCGCGAGTTCGGTCGAGGTCCGAATCGGCTCCCGCCCGGTCGGCGGGACGACGGCGGGACCAGTCGGCATCGGCGGGACGGTCGCTTGAGGCGTGACGGCCGCCGGTGCTCCGGCCGGGGGACAATTTCCTCCTGACCCACATCCCTCGTCACAGTGACCCCCCAAGCGACGAGGGCGAGGCTCCCGTGGCAGCGGATCGGCACATGGGAAACGTTGGTACGACGGATCGTTTTTATAAGCCGCCTTGTACTTCGCGTTCTCGAACACTTGCCGCTGACCTCGCGGAGCTTCCAACAGGTATTCCAAGAATAGCTCATAATCATCCGGGCTGCGGGTCTCTCGTCCCGGAAGATGTTTGGGCGCCTGCTGACAGTCTTGGCCATCGACCAGGTACGGTGTTACCAGGATCACGACTTCCGTTTCTTCCTCGGAGTGCAACACGGTATTGAACATCCCACCCAGGTAGGGGATGTCACCGAGGATGGGCACACGACTGGCCGTGGCGGAACTGGTGGTCTGAATCAGGCCGCCGATGGCCATGGTTTGTCCCGGCTCGAGCTCCAACGCTGTCCTGACGGACTGTTCGTCGAAACCGGGCACGAAGCCGAACGCGGTGTTGATGCCTCGACCTTGGTTCACCGAGCGGACGACCGGCGAAACCTCGAGATAGATTTTGCCGTTGCCCAGCACGATCGGGAGGAAGTCGACTTCGGTGCCCACTTCACGGAAGGTGACGCCGGGTCCGCCGAGCCCCCCGGCCGCGCTGAGGATGGCCTGTTGACCACCGGAGAGGAAATGCGCGGGACGACCACTCAAGGTGACCAATTTGGGTTCGGCGAGCAATTTGGCGAGTTGCTCATCTCTCAGCGCACGCAGGAGAAACTGGGCGCCCCACGGCACAACGCCGAAAACGATGTTGGCGCCATTCGGAGCAGCGGTGTTCGGCAAGAATCCCGCGGGACTCGGTCGGACGCCGACACCCGTCCCGCCCGCGCCGGCACCGGGAGCCGCTTGCAGCGAAGTCGCTAGTCCGCCGAGAATGCTGCCAAAGCTGAAATCGGTCCCATTGATCGCGTACGCGAAACCACGGCGTCGGGCCTCGCTGCGGCTGACCTGGGCCACCACGACGTCCAGTTGTACCTGCTGGACGCCGCCCACTTGCATCGCATTGACCACGCTGACATTTGATCCGACCACTGTCTGCGTGATTCGCATGATCATGTCGACGTCTTCCGCCTTGGCGACCCAGCCGGTCAGGATGATGCTGCGATTGAGGACCGGTTTCACGTCCACATTGGCAGATGGGGCCGCTTCGGCAATGATCCGCTTCAGGTAACTAACGTCCAGTTGGACGATCACGTCGTAGACTTCTTCTTTGCCATCGATGTCCGTCAGGAAAAGGCGAGCACTACCGGTGGAAAGGCCGGTCAGAATGATCGACGAGGGATCGACCGCGTTGGGCGAGACGCGAACGATCCCATCGACGTTGAGTCGCACTGCCGAGATGGCCTTTTTGGAGGCCGCTTGCAACGTTTGCGACATGCCAATCGGCACGACCAAGGTGCCGACCGCTCCGCGCTCGGTCGGGGGCGAGGCCGGCCGAGGCGCGGGGACCGGCTCTTGGCCGCGGAGAATCGCGCCGACCACGAGGCTGATGAGAACCGCGGCCGCCGTTGGCCGTTGATGCCATCGAGTTGGGTGCATCCGTTCACCTCTCTCTAGTACAAGGTTGCCCAGCCGGTATCGCACGGACACCTCGAAAACAATTGGGCCGAAGGTCCTTCCTCAATCACTCAAAAGGATGACTCGCTCGTTTCTCTCTTATTGCCCCGGATCGACTTTCTCCGGAGTGTTGTTCGGCATCGGTTCCTCAACCGTGGGCTTGGCCGTTTCGTCGGCCCGAGCCGGCGTCGTCGGGGCCGGCGGGGACGGTCGCGTTGATTCGGCCAGCTTGGGATCCGTCGGCGGGGAGGGTTTGTCCTCCAAGCGACCATCTCGATAGTGGGCGTAGAACGGAGCGGCTCCGCCAACTTGGAAAACAATCGTGTGTCGTTGCACCGGCTTTGACTCGATCGGCTCGGTTTTCGTGACGATCTTTGGTTCCGTCGTCTCGAGTTGGTTCGGGCTGAACGATTCGTGGGTCGGGGGAGTATGCGATGCGATCTGGTGTTGGACGACCTTGTCTTTGACGTCCTCCAGGCGTGTCAAGAAGTTATCGCCGACGGCATCCGCGGGCCATTGGACCGACAGGAAATATTTTTCCGGTTCGGTGATCTTGGTTCCCGCCGGGATCGATTCTTTGGCGAGCAACACCGGGACTTTTTCGACGGTCGCCGTCGCCTCTTGCGCGGGTTCGGAATCGGATTTGTCGGCGTTATAATCCGTGACCGACTTGATGTTGTTGTTGATCTTGTCGTCGTCGGGCGAGCGCAACATCAGGAAGACTTCACCCCGTTTTTGGGCCAGGGCGAGATACATCCCCTCGGTTTGCTTGACGGCAAGGGTAACGGTTTGCGCATTCTTGATGTATCCCTGGTCTTCGGGTCGCTGCGTGTTGACGTCGACGCCAACGACGAGGACGTTTTGCAGGATCATGTTGGAAACAGTTTTGCCGTTCGGGTGCCGTTCGACGGAGACCACGTCGACTCGGGAGCCCGGGAGGACCAATCCGCCTACGATTGTTTCCGGGGCGACGCGGAGCGCCATCGCCTTGTACATGACACCGGTTTTGGGATCGATCGGCAACTCGATGGAATTTCGCGGAGTGATGTCGGCCATGGTCAGATGGTTGCCGGCACGAATCGACCGCTGGAGGGTTTTGCCTTTCAGGATCGCCGGGTCATCAATAAATTCCGGGGGAACCGACTCCCGCGGGAACGGCTTTCGCACGAACAGTTCCTCGATTTTGTCGAGCTTCAGGCCCTGATCGAGGTTCTTTGAAGCGACGAGCACGGGAATCATTTCCTGTCGATTGCCGGCACCCAACTTGGCGGTCAGAAAAGCAGCCACCAAGCCGCAGCCCCCGGCGAGGGCCAACAGCACCAAGTTCTTGCTCTTCATGGATGCAACCTCAAAGGATGTTCAAACCAAGTCGAACGAAATTCCGACGATGATCGCCCCAACGGAAGTGCAGCCACTCGGTCGATGCTTGGGCAAACTCCTCGTACCCACTCTCGGGGGCCATCGGCTTCAGACTGCCAGCGCCGAAGGCGCCTGTCGTTCTGTTCCCAACATAGTTCACGATTGACCTGGACGCGAAAAAGGCGTCGACTTGACGCAATTTTCGGGTCAAACGTCGTGTGTCGAATGTCCGGTGTTCAATCCTCACCTTGGTTTTCGACTACGCGGCAGACGGGGCTTGAAGGTTTATTTCGCAAGCAGCGATTTTGAAGGTTCTAGGACGGCTGCACAAAATTCAGATTGTACGGGATCGGACGCAGGCCCGGCCGGCCCCGTCGTCTCCTCAGACCAGCCAGTGCAGGTAAGCGAGTGTGCCCAGAAAGCCGACGCACAACGGCACACCATAGGGCAACCGAACCCAACTGCTCCGACGCGAGTTCGCACGTTCGGCGGCCCGTTTCGCGCCTTGGGTGAACAGCACTTGCAAGTCGATGAAAATCTCGCGGAAATTCCGAGCGTTGGCGCCGAAACGGCGACGCAACACCATCATCACCAGGCCGAACACACCGCCCACGACGACTCCGGCGCAGAAGGCGTAGGCGAGAATGGTCAACGCATCGTGGTTTCCGAACTGCTCATGTCCGGCACCGAAAAATGCTCCTAACCACGAGCCGAATCCCATTTGCATTTTCACGTCGCCCTGACCCATGCCCCCGATAAAGAGGATGGGAAACAACAGCGCGAAACCCAAGGCGGTCCCTGCCAGTGCATAAAGGATCCCACCGCGACCGGCGTCAATGTCGAGTCCGAGGTCGTGGCCGATCCCCAGACCCCAGCCGCTGACAACCAACGAAAGGGTCAACCAATTGGGAACCTTGAACGCCCAGCCGTCGATCACTGCGGCCAGAATCATTGCGGCGCTAACAATCAG
>CAKZUU010000290.1 GCA_937922175.1 uncultured Gemmataceae bacterium | reverse complement strand
CTCGATTTCATCCGCCGGAAGGGACGGGTCAAAGCGAAAATCTTGCTTAAACTTGAGTTCGGCCCCAAAGCCAGCGGCCAATCGACCCCCGCCTGCCATCATCGTCATGAAGCGCGGAGACGACCGACCAAAATTGAAACGAGTGATCGAACCGAGAAGGTCCGTCACACACTCCCACAATGCATCGGCACTCAGACGTTTCGGCGAAACGCCCAACGAAGCCTGGACACCCGGACCGGATGGCTCTCCGACGACCGAGCGCTGATAGGCCTCGGTCTGACAAATGGTCCGCAGCAACGCCTTGATGTCATAACTACTCGCATGGAAACTCGCAGCTAATCGTACCAAGAGAGGCGAGTCGATTCCCTCTCGTGTGGGGCCGAGATCATCCACCGGCTCGACGATGGCGCGGCCCATCAGTTCGCCCCAGATTCGATTCACGAAGGCCGCCGCGAAATAATAATTGTTCTCGGTGATCTTCGCCGCGAGAAATTCACGGCGCTGCTGATCGCCGCTGCGGCTGACGTAGGATGCTCCATCGAGAAAGCGCAGCGAAACCGGGTAACTCTTTTTCGGATCCTCCATGTCCGGCATGCGGTGGTCGCCGAAGGGCCGGCTCACCAGTTGAAACCCGATCAGCCGCAACCGATCGTCGGTTCGTTCAAACACCGGTCGATCCGCGAGTTTGCCCAAAAACGCCGCCAATTCGTGATACTGTTCCCGCTTCCAACCGTCGTAGGGATGATCGTGACATTGAGCACATTGGATTTGCACGCCCAGAAAGATTCGAGAAGCCTCGTTGGTGCGGTCGTAAATCGCGTCGTTCCCGCCATAAGACAAAAGAAAAAAAGTGGCCCCTTGATCCTCCCCTTCGGAGGAGCCGCCGGCCAACCCCAATCGGGGAAGTCGAATCATCCCTTTCGCCGTCAACAGTTCTCGCGTCATCTCATTCCAGGGGCGATTCGCGGCAAATTGCGACTCCAACCATTTCTGGAACGACAGCACCAGCGCTCGCCGTGCGTTGTCCGTCACGCGGATCGCAAACACCTCCCGCCAATAGTTGGCCCAATGTCGCGCGTAGTGATCGCTATTGAGAAGTTGGTCGATTTTCCGAGAGCGCTTGTGGGGGTCCTTGTCCTTGACAAATTCAGCGAGTTCCTCCAGAGAGGGGAGCCGTCCGGTCAGATCGAGCGTCACCCGTCGGAGAAATCGCTCGTCGTCGACCACAGGCGAAGAGCCTGCCTGGGTGACGGACGACCTTTCAGCCACGAGCCGGTCAATCTCACGGGCCGTCACGGGCAGAGCCGCGACCCCTTGCCAAGGCTTGTTGCTGAGTCGTTGACGGCTCTCCGACTTCGGCACCTCGGCCGCAACAGACCCCCACGGCAAAAGGAGGAAGATCAAACCAACGACGAGAAGATTTCGACCCGGCATCGCGCGACCCCCGGACAATGGAGGAGGATACCAACTCTTGACTGACGTCACGTGATCCACCCAATTGAACCCGGCGAGTCGTCGAAAGTACCGAGCGCGAAAAAGAACCTGTCGGATCCGGCGGGAATCTGAAGCGCCGGATCCGACAGGTCGATCCATGTAACAAGACCAGTAAGGGAAAACTAGGGACGCGGACCGCCAGCCGGAGGGCCTTCCAACGGCACGCTGGGTCCCGATTGTGAGGCGGGGCCGATCGCGAGCCGATCGTATCCTTGTTGCGTTGCCAACTCTTTTTCAAGCGGGAAGTCCGGATCGGGTCGGAAATATTGCGGTGGATGTTCGAGATAATAGGGCGAAGGAAGAGTCATGCCGCCCACCCAAGTCTGGCAGCCGGTCAGGGCCGAGAGCATGAGTCCGACCGCGGCCACGCCCCATCGCCGTTTTGCCTGCGTGGTCTTCATGTTTCGCTTTGCCTCCCTGCATCTTCCCGATGACTTGGTCCGTGCCGCGGGCTTGTGGCCCGTCCCTGTACGATCGCCCGACCTACTCATCGGCCAAATCCCGGCTTCGAGTTTACCGGAATTGCGAATCGCGCCATTTTCTCGCATGAAACCAGGAAAAATGGTTGCTTCGAGTGAGCCAACTTTTCCTTTCGTGACCCGTCGGCCTGATCGGCGTAGCCAGCTGACTCTACCGTCGGTATCATTCCTCTCGTCGTCTCTGCTTCCGCGAGCCGACCGCTCCAGAGACAACCGAGAACCGTCATTGGGAAGGGAATCCCCGTGGCCAAGCTGCTCCGACGAGTTGCCCAAACCTTTCCCCGGCCGCTCCAACACGAATTGAAGCGACATTATTACACGTGGCAAATCCGTCGGGGAACCTTTCGGACGGCAGAACCCGAGTTCGACCTGCTCGGCCAATTTGTCCGGCCGGGCGATTGGGTGGTTGATGTGGGGGCGAACGTCGGGCACTACACGGCCCGGCTGTCGCGGCTGGTCGGACCAACAGGCCGAGTTCTGGCGTTTGAACCTGTTCCGCGAACCTTCGAGTTATTGGCGAGCAATTCCCGCAGTTTCTCGTACCCCAACGTCAGCCTTTTTAATGCCGCTTTGGCGGAGGCCACGCGAATCGCCGCCATGCATGTGCCCGAGGTACCCGAAGGGCTCTATCTCGCACACCTCAGCCGTCAAGAAACTGGGCTGAGTGTGCTGTGTCTTTCATTCGACTCGCTGTCGATCCCGGCTCGAATCTCGATGATAAAAATCGATGCCGAGGGCCACGAACTGGACGTTCTTCGTGGAATGGAACAAACCCTGGAACGAGACCGCCCTCTCTTGATCGTTGAGATCAGTTCGGCAAAGACGGAACAATATCTGGAGAAGCGAGGTTACCGAGCGGAGCGGCTCGCGGGGTCGCCGAACCAGATTCTCCGCCCCGGGGACGGATGCTCCGGGGCGGGATAACGGGACGATGAGTGCGTGGTG
>CAKZUU010000289.1 GCA_937922175.1 uncultured Gemmataceae bacterium | reverse complement strand
AAGACCAAACAGGCGGCGGTCGTCGATCCGACCCGCGACATCGATGACTTCCTCCGAGTGGCGAAGGAACAAGGTTTACGAATCACCCACGTGTTGGAAACGCACGTTCACGCCGATTTCGTGAGCGGATCGGCCGAGTTGAAAGAGAGGACCGGCGGAGCCGCCAAGGTCTTCGTTTCCGGTCTGGGGGGTCCCGAATGGACGCCCCCCTATGCCGACCAGGTGGTCCGGAATGGCGATCACGTCTCATTGGGGTCGGTTCGGCTTCAAGCCGTGCATTCACCGGGTCACACGTTGGAGCACGTCTCTTGGGCCGTGTACGACGAAGAACGCAGTAAAGACACGCCGTGGCTCATCCTGACCGGTGATTTTCTTTTCGTGGGCGATGTCGGTCGGCCCGATCTGCTGGGGGCGGAAGCGCAAAAGGTCTTAGCCCATCAACTCTACCGAAGCGTGTTCCAGGTGATTCCGGGTCTGCCGGATTTCACGGAAGTCTACCCGGCGCACGGGGCGGGATCTTTGTGCGGCAAGGCCTTGGGATCGCGCCACGCAACCACGATCGGTTTTGAGCGACGTTTTAACGCTGCTTTGAAGGAGCGACCGGAAACGGAATGGATCCAAACACTCCTGAGCGGGATGCCGATTGCTCCGCCGTATTTCCGGCGCATGAAGCAAGTCAACCGCACCGGGCCAAAGATCATCGGCGTGGAACTTCCCGGTCAGAGGCGAATCTCCGCCCAGGAAATCCACCAGCGCGTCTGTGACCGTTGCCTGGTGCTGGATGTCCGGGCGAAAGAAGCCTTCGCCGCCGCTCACATCCCGAATTCCATTAACATCCCTTTGGGCGCGAATCTGCCGACCTGGGCCGGCTGGGTCCTGCCCTATGATACGCCGATCATTTTGGTAGTGGACAACCCGGCTGATTTGCCGACGGTCGTGACTCATCTGATCCGCGTGGGTCTGGATGAGGTCCAAGGTTACCTCGAGGGCGGTATCGAAGCCTGGGAAATGGCGGGGTATCCCTTGGCACGAGTGGAGACGATTTCGGTCCACGATCTCTCGAAACAGATCAAGGACGGCCTGCGGGCCACCGTGCTCGATGTTCGAACCGACAACGAATGGAACTCCGGCCATATCGACGGAGCGATTCACATCCACGGCGGGCAATTGCAAGAGCGGTTCGCGGAGATCCCGAGGGACCGTCCCGTGGCGGTGGTTTGCGGGAGTGGTTACCGTGCCTCCATCGCTTCGTCCTTCCTCAAGCGCGAAGGATTCGAGCGAGTGATCAACGTCATTGGTGGCATGACGGCGTGGAAGTACGCGGGGTTGCCCACCGTGAAGGCTTGATCTGCCACCACGGAAACCTGGCCTCAGTGGACGATGTAACCACGAGCAGCGATGACGGATCAGAGAAGGGGGCGTTCGGGTCGATCGTTTTCGTTGCCCCTCTTTGATTCGGGCGGACCGACTCTCCGGGGCGACTTTTGGAGATCACGCGGAGTCAAGACCATGTCGGCTACAACTCGGCATCAGATCGTCATCGTGGGCAGCGGGACGGCAGGCATCACGGTGGCCGCTCGCTTGCGGCGCGCCGATAAATCCCTGGACATCGCCGTCATCGAACCATCGGACAAGCATTACTACCAGCCCATTTGGACACTCGTCGGCGCGGGCATCTTCCACAAACAAGTGAGCGAACGCCCCGAGGAAGATTACATCCCCAAGGGCGTTCACTGGCTCCGAGATGCCGTCATCCGTATCCATCCCGACAACAACACGGTGCAAACGCAAGCTGGGCAGACCATTGGGTACGACTACCTTGTCGTCGCTCCGGGAATCCAAATCAATTGGAATGGCGTCACCGGCTTGAAAGAGGCGATCGGGCGAAACGGCGTCTGTAGCAATTATGACTTTCGCTATGTCGATTACACATGGGAATGCCTGAGGCAGTTTCGCGGCGGCACCGCCATTTTCACCCAGCCCAGTTCGGAGATCAAATGCGGCGGCGCCCCTCAGAAGATCATGTATCTCGCCGACGATTACTTCCGAAAACAGGGGGTCCGGGACAAAGCCACTTTGATCTTCGCAACGGCCGGAGCCCGCGTCTTCAACATTCCGAAATTTGCCCCCGTTCTGGAAGAGGTCTTCAAGCGGAAAGGGATCGTCGGGAAATTTCGGCATAATCTGGTGGAGATTCGCGGAGAGTCGAAAGAAGCCATCTTCGAAAATCTCGAAACCCATGAGCGTGTCACGCTCAATTACGACATGATTCATGTCACACCGCCGCAAAGCGCTCCCGATTTCGTCAAAAACAGTCCGTTGGCGAATCAAGCCGGCTGGGTCGATGTGGACAAATTCACCCTGCAACATGTCAAATACCCGAACGTGTTCGGAATCGGCGATGCGAGCAGTTTACCGACATCGAAAACCGGAGCGGCCGTTCGGAAGCAAGCTCCGGTCCTCGTCGCCAACCTCCTCGCCGTCAGACGAGGACAGCAGCCGACCGCGAAGTACAACGGGTACACCGCCTGCCCGATCCCGACCGGCTACGGGCGCTTGGTCATGGCCGAATTCGATTACGATCACAATGCCGCTGAGTCCTTCCCGATCAACCAGGCGAAAGAGCGGCGGAGCATGTGGTTGGTGAAAAAATATCTCCTGCCGTGGATGTACTGGCATATGATGCTTCGCGGTCGGGCGTGATCGTCCATTTCCCGCCATCCCGGTGTCCCCATCACGAAACCACCAGGGCAAAACGATGAGTGTTCCAGCGCGTCCCATTTTCCAATGCTCGTCGCTCGCTCTCGCGGCGTGGGGATTCGTCCTTCTCGGCTGCGGTCCCGCTGGGCAACAGAACCCAGCCGGTTGGAAAGTGCTGCCCGCAGGGACGCTCACCGACCGCCAAAAGGAGCAGCAGCAGCAAGCGCTAGCTGCCCGAGATGCCCTAGTCGAGGCATTGCTGAGCCGTTTGCAGCAGGCGATGTCGGAACACGGAGTCGGGGGAGCTGTCCGCGTCTGTCAGGAAGAGGCTCCACGAATCGCAGCAACCATCGGTCAGGAACGGGGATTGGCAATCGGACGGACTTCCTTCAAGTTGCGGAATCCGAAGAATCGCCCACCGGACTGGGCAGCGACGTTCGTGACGGCACGAACCCCTGAACCAACCGTGTTGGCCCACCACGATGGCCGTTTGGCGGCGCTTTTACCCATCCGCATCAAGCCGCAATGTCTCATGTGTCACGGCAAAGAGGAAAACATCCCGGACGAAGTCAAAGCGGCGATCCAAGAGCGCTACCCAACCGACGCAGCGATCGGCTTCACCGAAGGGGATTTACGGGGGTGGTTTTGGGTCGAGGTTCCGGCACGCTAAAGCCGGGCCGGGAGTTGCTTCCGTCATTCAGTGAACGACCGATGAGCCGCGA
>CAKZUU010000288.1 GCA_937922175.1 uncultured Gemmataceae bacterium | reverse complement strand
CACTGTTCGGCAATATCGCCGCTATCCACTCGGATGCCGATCCGCGAATTGTCCGGATGCGCTTTCATGACGCGTAAGGCATTCTCCAAGCCGACCGTCTCGGCATCAACCAAATCGCAAAGCAAGGAGGCCGTCCCCATCGCCGTCACGAAGCGAGCCATCATTTCGTACTCGGCCTCCGCCAAGCTGCGGTCGAAAGTTTGGGCGGCACACATCATTTCGTGACCGATGGTGCCGACAGAGCGGAACAATTCGGGCCAGAGGAATTCCGCGGTGTCGTTCGAGGTGAGTTGGCCCCGTCCGCCGACGTACCGGGCGAGGAGCAGAACGATGTGGGCAGCCTCGTTGAACGCCGAGCGCAATCCGAATTCCGCATCTCGTGGCGTGATCTGTTTCATCAACCGCGCCTTCGTGGCTTGGATGACGGGAGCGAAATAACGGCACATCGCGGGTTCCAGATACGAGATCGCTCCGCCCGGGCCTTCGAAGACGAGGCAGGGCACGCCGGCCAAAAACGTCTGCCCTCCGGGGAACCCCCACACGTCGATGGGCAGGTAAATCTCCTCGCCGGATTGGTTCGCGAGAATGTCGTCCCACACCCGATGGGGAAAAGCGCGAACCGCGGCGTGTACGCTGAACCAGCGGCGAGCCAATTCGATGTCGCTTCGTTTGAGGGGACGATGAAACCATTGGGCCAGCATGGCTTCGTGCCCGGCCATGATGAGTTGCCGACCCGCTCCCTCCTCCGGCAAGGGCTTGCGGAAGGTCAATGTGTAGGCCGCTCGTTGGACCGCGATTTCGGGGACCGAGGCCCACATCGTCCGCTTGTAGGTATCCGTTGCCCCGAGGAATCCGCCGAGCAGGAAGAGCTGACCGAAAAACTCTTCGCGCATGGCCTCCCGCTTGGCACGGATTTGTGCGTCGAAGTCGGCGGGCGAGTTCATGAGGATCCGCTCCCGATAAGTCGTTGGTCGGTTCCTATAATCGCATGCAGTGACTTTATTCGGGAAAAGGTTGACTCATGGCCGAAAAGATCACCCCTCGCGCCGACGATTACTCCAAGTGGTATCTGGACATCGTTAAGGAAGCTCAACTCGCCGACCATTCTGATGTACGGGGTTGCATGGTCATCAAGCCGAACGGCTTCGCCCTGTGGGAGAAAATGCAGCGCGCCTTGGACGGTCTGTTCAAGGCCACCGGCCACGTGAATGCGTATTTCCCCCTTTTCATCCCCATGAGCTATCTGGCCAAGGAAGAGGAGATGGCCGAGGGATTCGCCAAAGAGTGTGCCGTCGTCACCCACCATCGCCTCAAGGCGGAGAAAGGCCGGGGGCTGTATGTCGATCCCGAGGCGAAGTTGGAAGAGCCGTTAGTGGTCCGCCCGACATCGGAGACGATCATCTGGAAGACATACAAAAATTGGATTCAAAGCTATCGCGACTTGCCCGTTCTTGTAAACCAATGGTGCAACGTTGTCCGCTGGGAGATGCGAACGCGGCTGTTTTTGCGGACCGCGGAGTTTCTCTGGCAAGAGGGTCACACGGCGCACGCCACTCGGGAAGAGGCCGAGCGTGAAGCTCACATGATCCTGATGGATTGTTACCGCCGATTCGCCGAAGAATGGATGGCAATGCCGGTTTTGACCGGACCAAAGAGCGAGGGGCAGAAGTTTCCCGGCGCGATCTATACGTTGTGCATCGAAGCGATGATGCAAGATGGCAAAGCGTTGCAAGCCGGCACCAGCCATTTCCTCGGTCAAAACTTCGCCAAAGCGTTTGATGTCCAATTCTTGAATGATAAGCAGCAACTCGAATACGCTTGGGCGACCAGTTGGGGGGTCTCGACACGTCTGATCGGCGGACTCATCATGACCCACTCGGACGATCAGGGGCTGGTTTGTCCACCACGGCTGGCCCCCACCCATGTCGTCATCTGTCCGTTGGGCAAAAATGAGGAAGAGCGCCGTGCCTCGGAATCCGCGGCCCAGAATCTCGCTGCCGCTCTGCGATCCTTGCCGCGCGAAGAGTTCTTCGGTTACGAACCGATTGCCGTCAAAATCGACACCATGTACGAGAAACAGCCCGGTTTTCGCTTCGCCGAATACGAGTTGCGCGGGGTACCTGTCCGCGTCGAAATCGGGCCGAAAGATTTGGAAAAGCAGGCCTGCGTTATCGGTCGCCGCGATCGACCGGGCAAAGAGGGGAAACAATTCGGTGTGCCGCTGTCCTCGGCGGCTGCTGTGATCCGTGATTGGCTCGTGGACATCCAACAAAGTCTGTTCAACCGTGCCCGAGAATATCGCGATCGCTTGACGCGAACGGTCGATCGCTGGGAAGAATTTCAACAAGAGATCGAACGAGGAGGGTTTTTGTTGGCTCATTGGGATGGCACCCGTGAAACGGAGGATCGCATCCAAGAAGCCACCGGCGCGACCATCCGGTGCATCCCCTTCGATCAACCCGAAGAACGCGGCTCGTGCATCCTCTCCGGGCGACCCTCGACCAGGCGAGTGGCGTTCGCCCGGGCCTACTAATGGAGCGGGGCCAAAAACGGTAGAAATGCGATGCTCTCATGAACGTGCTGCTGCTCTGCGATGACTTGATTTTTGCCAGCCGAATCACTGGCACGGCAGCCCCATGGGGCTTAACGGTCAAGATTTGCCGTTCGTCAATTGATTTGTTGGACCAAGCCCGACAAGACCCGCCCATCTGTGTGATCGTCGATCTGTCTCATCCCGGGTTGAATCTTTCCGAATTCGTGGCAGCGTTGAAGTCAGCAGCGGTGCCGCCCAAGATCGTGGCCTATGGATCACATGTCGATGTGGCCGGCTTGAAAGCCGCTCGTGAGGCCGGTTGCGATTTCGTCCTTCCCCGCAGTCAGTTCGTCGAACGATTGCCAACGGCGCTGCCCGATTGGGCGAGGAGGTCATGATGGCTGCCGGTTGGACTGTCATTTACGAGTCGGCAATTGCCTCTCCGACACTCGGCGCGACCGCCGGCAAATCGCTCCTCTATTACCATCATCAGATCGACGAGTTGGCCCGACGGTTGGGTTTGACTCCGTTATCGGGTTTTTTCAGCCGCGATCCCCAGTCCATCTTGCGGTACATGCGAGATCTTGGTGTCGAGGCGCACCCCGCATCCCTGCCCGAGGAAGAATGGTTCGACCCCGCTGACGGCTTGAACACCGTTCGGGGGCTGTTGGTCCAACTTCGAATCGACGCAAGCGATGTCCCCGAGCCGGCCCGCGTCATCGCAGATCTCGAAGTGGTCGAACGGGCTTTGGTCGTCGCCGCCGATCAGGGCGTCCGTTTCCACTTGGGTCGCGAACTGCACCGCCCCGACTCCTTCTGATTCCGGAGGAAGGCCTCATTTCGGAGGGTCTTGGTCCATCGCCCAGAAGATCGCTTGAAGCAAGAGCCGGCGAAACGACGGCTCGGCAAAGTCATCGACCGAACCGAGCGATGTATAGAACACTCGCCCGCCGTCAGGCCTCGTCTGGTTGGTCCAAGCGACCCATTCGTCTCCTGAACCGTCTCCCTCGAGTCGCCCTTGCAGGAGGGGGACGGCGGTCGAAGCTAGCTTCTGATTCTTGTACAAATGCGACTTGGAGCGGAACTCGCGCGGCAATCCCTTGAGGATCGGATGATTTTTTTGCACCTCCACCAGGCGTACAATCGTTTCGCTTCCCGGACCGTGATGCCCTTTGTAATCACCGCCAAGCACCTCTTGGTCGAACTCGGGCCAGCCTCCCGGTTTGTCGCGCCGAGCGAAGGCATGGCTGGCCGTGCGAATGCCGACGAGTGGTTTTCCAGCACGAACATATTCGCGAATGATCGCCAATTGATCCTCCGGCGGAATACGGCGCCTGACACTCACAACGAGAAGATCCGCCTCTCGCACTTGGGCGATCTGAGGAAATTCATTTGGTGATTTCGGATCGGCAAAAATGAAAGTACACCTCAACGCACGCGGTTCGAGTTCCTCAGAGGCGAATTGGGGGAGCGTCTTTTCTGTTTGGTACTCATCTTCGCCGATTAGGAAGACGACGTGCCGCGAAGTGGCTTTTTTCGGGCCGAACCGCAGGCCGAGCCGCGGCAACGAATCCTGATCCGCTCGGACCTGCGAGGGGCAGCCGGTCGAGGCACCGCCCATGACCGTAAGCCCAATCGCGAGCCACAGCCGGTGGAGGAAGATGGCGGGAAGGATTCGGGACATCGCAACCTCGAAAAGGAATCTTTCAAAGTCGAGATCTCTGGGAGAACTGAGGGGAAGTATATTCGCAAAACCACGGCGCGGGAGTCTAAATCGGGGGGGAAAGTAAGTCCAGAAATGGCGACAGACTCGATTCCGAGGAAGCCGATCCGCCACCGATTGATGACCTAGCGCTCTAGCAGATTTCGAGGCGTTATGATACCATCCAGAACATATGGTGGCGTTGATCCGCTTCATGCTAGCCCTGGTAGCAGCCGTCACGTCGATGCTGCCCTCGGGTTGGTGCTGTCGATCCGGTTTGACCTGTTGTGGCGGGTTGCCGGTCGTGAGTCGGCAGGCACCGGCGAAGACTCGGTGTTGTTGCCACCGAACTGACACGGCGCCGGCGGAACAATCTGAAAGCCGCGCCATTCCGCGTCAAAATCACCCCAACAGGTCCTCGACGGTACCGACCCGTTGTTGTTGCTCCTTGGAAGCCACCGAGTCACCACGGGCGGCCGATCCCCGATCGTCCGTAACTGGTGCGGACTCGGCGGTCTTTGCACCGTGGCAAATCGTTCCGACGATTGCCCCTGCGAGCGAGTACCGACTCGACGCCCTGTCAAACATTTTCCCGTCGCGTCCTTTGCATGTGTTACATTGCGTCTGGCTGAAATGATCCTTTCGCGTTCGCCGTTTTTAGTTTGACTTCTTACTCGAGCTTTCTTTTTCAACCACTGAATGAGGAGAGAGAAAAGATGCGCGCGAAAGTGATCATGGTTTGTTTGATGGGTACCTTGGCCCTCGCCGGCGCTTGTTGGGCGTTGACGAGCGGGCAAACGGCTTCCTGCTGCTACCCCGGTTCGCCTTGTTGTTACCCGGGTTCACCCTGTTGCGTGGGTGACGACTGCTGCTATCCCGGTTCGCCTTGTTGTTACCCGGGTTCACCCTGTTGCGTGGGTGACGACTGCTGCAACCCCGGTTCGCCTTGTTGTTTCCCGGGTTCACCCTGTTGCGTGGGTGACGACTGCTGCAATCCGCCGCAGGCTTGCTGCCCTGATGGTCTGTGCTGCCAAAAGCAAAGTACTTGTTGCGCGGGTTCATCATGCTGCGAACAAGGCTCGGCGGGCAGTTGCGGGTCAGGCGGCAAGTGCTGCAAGTAACAGTTCGATTCGGTTGACATGACCGGAGGCTCCCGGTCGCTGCGGCGATCGGGAGCTTGATGATTGCCAGGACTCAATTATCGATCACTTTTTGATCGCCAGACCGCGGTAGAGAAATCCGTGAGTCGGAGGCACGCGGGGCAAGTAGAGGGTTTCAAGGGAGAGATCCTGCCACGGTAAAGAGCGTAAGAGTCCTCCGATGTCGCGATCGAGTCGGCAGCCATCCCCCAACCACATCTGGAGGCGATTGAGCCGTCTCTGCCAGTGTTGCACGCGGGGATCGGAAGCCAGCCCGTGTTCCAGAACCAGCAGTCGACCGCCGGGTCGCAGGACGCGCCACAGTTCGGCCAAAGCACGCCCGGCATTCGGAATGCTGCACAGAGTAAAAGTCGTCACCGTACAATCGAAGGCATGATCGCTCCACGGGAGGGATTGTCCATCGAACGGATGGGCTTCAACCGGGAAGGGAGCCAACTTCATCCTTCGCCGAGCGAGCCGATGCATTGTCGGATTTGGTTCAATGACGGTCAGGCGGTGGACGGTTCTGGGGTAATGCGGCAGATTCAAACCACTGCCGAAACCGATTTCCAAAACCTGGCCGCTGGCTGATGCCAACGCCCGTCGGCGTTGCCGTGAGACTTCCCATCCGCCGAGTGCCCAGTCGCATAGATATGGGAAGACATGGCGGGAATACCAAGACATCGCCGACACTCGTTCGATTCCGAAAGCGGCGGAGATTCGGCCACCCTCAGTTCACCGCACCCGCCAACGAATTTTACGCAAGATCTTTTGTTCGTAGGCGTAGTCCCGACCTTTGGGGATCCAGACATGCGACACGGCGTTTGGCTCGGCCATCTCGAATCGACGGTCGACATCCGCATCGCCACGGAAGCTGGCCCCACCGCGACGCTCCCGAGTTGGCTGCGGTAGATCCTCCAGCTCTTTCAAAACCGTGACGTTGATGAGATAACCTCGCTCCGTCGGCTGCATCACGACAAAGCAACGGTGCCGATAGGTTTGCAAGGTGGCCAAGGCCCGCTCATACCAATCGGGGCTCCCGTTCTTGAACGGTTGCTCCAGCCCGGGAGCGAGGCGGGGGTGAGTCTCGATGCGGCCATCGTACCGGCTGGCGAAGGCGATCGCGAAGTCATCATCAATAACGTCGAGAATCCGTTCAAACAGAAAGGCGTAAGCTTCGGGGCCTGGCGAGTCGGTGGCCAAGACGATTTCGTTGTTGGCGTCCGGGAATTGAGCACGCACAACGGAGGGAGGCTGGCTCAATACCGGTCCTGACGAGTTCGGCAGGCGACAGCCGAACGCGACGAACCCGGCCATCAGCCACCATCCGATCGGTCGCATCTGCCCGCTCCGGAGAGGCTCCAGAACCACCCAGAGTTGGGAGCGATAAAATCTTCGTGGAGCTGCGTCAAGATGGTTTTCCCGTACCGGGTGGACTCCTCCCAGCAAACGTTTCCGGCGCGTCTGGTCCTTTCCTGTCAACCTTCGTCGAGTTTTCTCATTTTGGTCCTTGCTGCCTCATCGAGTCACGCCTACAATCCGCGTACACATCCGCTTCCCAGGAGCGATTGCCATGTCTTCTCGCGTCACCGTATCGCTTGTCGGGGCATTGTTCCTTCTCGGTTGGATTGTCATGGCGGGCCCACGTTGGCTAGAGGTGGATCCTTTGCCGGTCGGTTCCGTCTGGCGCGGTCGATTGACGCAAAGCGGAAGCCATCCCGAGGCGACATTCCCCCCGGAAATCAACGCGACCCTGACCATCACCGAGCGAGAGGAGAATCGGGTCTCGGCAGAATTGCACGAGTCCGCTCCCGATATGGACGTGACGTTCCTTTGCCGTGGACGCATCCGATACGATTCGATGAATCGCTTGGTGTTTGAATTTCATTCGCACGGGGTGAAACGTGAAGCCCAGGCCGAGGTGTACCTTGTTCAAGTGCCCTACACGGCCCGGGTTGAGGGTGACACTATGCGGGGAAAATGGCGCTTCGTCGATGAGGCCCACGGGGTCGATGTCCGTGGCGATTTCTTCCTGAAGCGCGAGTAACCCACCTGGATCAGCATGCATCTGCTCGCCATCGACGTCGGCACTTCCTCGGTTAAAGTCGCTGTTCTGGACGTAGACTCCGCCACCCCGTTGACCCGCGTCGTTTCTGTGGGGTACTCGTTGGATCGCCCGGACCCGGAGACGGCGACAGTGCCCGCCGACCGAATCTGGCAGGCGATCGATGGTGGGGTGCGACAGGCTGTCGCCGGCCAAGCAAATAGCATCAGCGGGATCGGCCTGTCGTGCATGACACCGGCTTTTTTGTTTCTCGATGCGACCGGCGAGCCAATAACCCCGATTTGGACGCATTTTGACCGTCGCAGCCGACCCCTGGCCCGACAATTCAAAGCCGATCCTCTAAAGTTCGCCAACTTTTTGCAACATGCGTGCAATCCTCCGCTGCCCGGTGGGCTGTCGGCCTTCAGTGCCGCCAAACAACTCGAGGCGTCGCCGACGCTGCGGCAACAGATTCGGTGGTTCGCTCATGTCAATAGCTGGCTGGTGCATCGGCTGACCGGGACGATCGCGATCGACTCCGCCGGCGCCTGCTTCACGGGGTTGTACACGGCGCGAGCCGGTCGCTGGTCCGACGAATGGTGTGCTGAGTTCGGCATGGCCTCGGACTGGCTTCCACCGGTTGTTTCCGGCGATACGACCATCGGTCGATTGAAGGACGAGTGGGCAAGGTTCTGGGGTCTGCCCCCTGACTTGCCGGTGAAGATCGGGACGGCCGACACCTCCAGCGCGATGCTGGCTGCAAAAATGCAACCCGGCGATCTCCTGCACAGCGTCGGTACGACTCAGGTCCTGGCCGCCTTCGTCGAGCCTCCTGTTCCCGATGCAAAGCGACTCTGCCGGCCCCTGGGAGTCGGCTCGGCTTTCATCCACGTCACGCACAACCCTGTCGGCGGTGATGCTCTCTACTGGTTGTTCGACCTGTGCTATGCCGCCGGTCGTCAGCCCGGATCGAGCGAGTATCAATTGGCACGACAGAAGTTTTTCGAGGAGGTTGTGAAAAAGGAGGCGTTATCGCACTCCACTTCGGTCCGATTGGATCCCCCGTTTTTGGGAGGTGACCGGCTCGAGATTGAGGAACGCGCGGCGGCCCTGACCGGGCTTCGGTTGAACGTCCGTCCCATCGACCTCGTGGCGGCGATCCTTCAGGCCATGCGCGAGGGCCATTCCATCGCCTATCGAAATCTCGGACTGACAGAGCCATGTCGGCGGGTGATCCTGACCGGCGGCGGGGCCGACCTGGTCCGTTTGCTTCAACTTCCGGAATACGCCGGTCGGCCCATCGAATATCTCGAAGACGGAGCACTGCGCGGCGTGGCACGGTTGTTCCGACCCGCCCCGTGAGATCGTGAAAGTAACGTCAAGCCGGATCTCATCCGCTCGCGGCTGCGGAACGGACTTTCGACACTGTCTCCTCGAACAGCTCGATCAACTGCGGTAAACAAACGTCCAAGCTGTATCGGGCGCGAACATCTTCCGCAGCCTGTTTGCCCAAGTGGCGAAACGCTTCTGGCTCGTCGAGGACGCGTTCCGCCGCATCGGCCATCCCCTCCACATCGAAAAAATCCACCAGCAGGCCGTTCCTCTCATGTTGGATCACTTCCCGAACCGGGGGAGTGTTGCTCGCCAAAATGGTTGTGCCGCACGCCATCGCATTCAACAGCGACCAGGACAAGACAAAAGGAGCTGTCAGATAGACGTGGAGATCACTGATGGAAAATGCCTGCGCCAAGACGTCCGGCGGGAGTCGGCCGACAAAGGCGAATCGGCTCAGGTCGTAGTCGTCCTGACGGAGAACCCATTCTTTGAAGCTGAGGCCTCCGGTTTTCTTGAGATCATTGCCATAGTGCACTTTGTCTTCCCCGACGACGAGGAAGCGAATATCTGAGCGTCGTTGGTACAACCGTTTGGCGAACCGCATGAAGATGTCGAAGCCGCGGATCGATTCGAAGCCACGTGAGACGTAGGTCACCAGCTTGACGTCGTCGGGGACTTGAAACCGTCCTGCCCGGCGCGGGCGTGTCGGGGGGTGCCGACGCCAAAGCTCTGTGTCGATTCCGTCGAAGATGACGCGGATTTTTGGTTGAAACTCCACAGGGAATCGCGACCGCTGCCAATTCGTCGGGCTGTAGCCCGCGTGGCAAGACTCCAAATCGAGCAAGATGGCGGCATTGCGAAATCGCGCTCGAATGAGGTCGATTTGTCGCGGAGGATCATCCGGGCGAAAATCGATGTCGCTGTCTCGGGTGCGGTAGAAGTACTCGAAGAGGTTGACCACGGGGCATTCCGGATACAGTTCACGTAGCGGCGTGACGGTGAGAAAACCCGAATGGGCGACGATCAAATCCGGCTGGATGTCGGGTCGAGAGCGTAGAATTTGATAGATCGCGGCGCTGTGCCAGGTGACGTTCTCGAAGGTACGACTGAAATAGTGAGTCTGCTGCGTCGCGCCCCCGCGGGGATCATAGCTCAGCCTCTCGACGGCGGGGAAAGCGCCCTCGCCGTGACGAGAGACGAAGGTGAACCTCCAACCGGATTGACCGCCGAGACGGGACAGCAGCGGGCCGAACTGCGCCGGAAAATTTTGATGCAGGAGGAGGACGTGCATGGCGCGATCCGAGATTCTCGGGAGCTTCGATTCCTTGACGTTCCTCATCGAGGGACTTCGGCATTGTAGACGGTACATAGACATCTACTCCCCGACCCGATGGGGACATAAGCTGAGGGAAAACGTGTCGACAAACCCCGCAGCGTGAGGCAGCGAACGTTATGCGCGACTGGTTTCGCAACGTTCGGTGGGCGATTGTGACGATCCTCCAGGGGATGAATGTCACCCTGTGGTATCTGTTGCAGACGTTTCGCCGTCAAACGTACACGCAGCACTACGAATACCCCGAGCGTCCGGTGCCGGTCAAACCGCGTTACCGCGGATTCCATCGCTTTGATCTGACGACGTGCATCGCTTGCGACAAATGTGCGCGGGCTTGCCCGGTGGATTGTATCTATATCGAGAAGGAGAAAGCCGCGCCACCGTTAAAAGGGTTCAAATTGACCGGTTTCAAGATCGATTACACCAAGTGCATGTTTTGTGCGCTGTGCGTGGATCCGTGCCCGGTCGACTGCATCTTCATGGGATCAACGTTTGACCAGAGCACCTACAGCCGGGATGGCTGTATCGTCGACTTCGCGACACTCCCGCTGGAGGTGGCTTGGGGACAGGCGACGTTGAACCCGACCGCGATTGCAGCGAGCAAGTTGCAAGTCGGCCCGGTCTGGGAGAAGAAGCCGGAACCACCTGCCCCAGCTGCTGCGTCGAAACCCGAGGAGCCGCCCCCGGCGGCTGCCTCTTCCTCCAATTGATTCGTTGTTGATGCGAGGCGCTCCTATGTTGGCTCGACCGTCTCCTCCCACGAAAAAATACTTCACCCGCGAGCAGGCCAACTCCATGCTTCCGCTGGTTCGGTCGATTGTGACAGACATCTGCGACCTGGCCCAACGTCTGGAACAACGTCGGCGGCGACTCCAACAAGTGCAAGCGACGGGCCGATCCGGTTTGGCCTTCACGGATGCCCAACTCGAAGAAGAGCAAGCCGCTTGGGAACGCGAAACCGAGCAGTTCCAGGAGTGCGTCCAAGAACTGACTCGCTTGGGTGTCGAACTGAAAGATCCCTTGATCGGACTGGTCGATTTCCCGTGCTGGAGAGACGGACGCGAAGTGTACCTCTGCTGGAAGTTGGGCGAGTCGGAGATCGGTTGGTGGCACGAGCTACACACCGGGTACGCGGGGCGTCG
>CAKZUU010000287.1 GCA_937922175.1 uncultured Gemmataceae bacterium | reverse complement strand
GACAAGGACGGAATTCAGGTGTATCGTCCCGAGGGGTATGAATTTCCGCCGTCGCGTGGTCGGGCCGGCTTCGAGATTCGGAAGGGCGGCGAGTTTATCGACCGTCCCATCGCTCCGGCCGACGGGAACGAGATGATTCCGGGGCGATGGGAGTCGGCAGGTCAAAACAAGATTCGCGTGACGTTTCCCAAACATCCCGATCGGCGGGCTTTCACCCTCGAGATTGTCTCCTGCGATGGCCAAGTGTTGAAGGTTCGACGAACGGACGACTGACGGAATCGTGGCCGGTCCTTGTTCTCGCGGGGAATTTGACGAGGGCGCCATCACGCATGTCCTAACGACTGTTTGCCCAACTTAACAGGGAGCGATCTTCGCCTTGCATTGGGAGGCCGAAGTTGGCAGACTGCCGACCCGGTGCATGGGGAAGGTGCGACGAAATGATCGAATCGGCAAAATGGCGGGGGCGGGTTTTGGGAACGTCCTTGGCCCTGATTGTGGTTGGGGCGCCCTTGCTCTATCAGCGCTATCGACTGACAACCTCGAAACGCTTCCGGGTTGTCGTTCCGGGGCGAGTTTATCGTAGTGGTCAAATGACGCTGCGAGGGTTTGAAGATGCCCTGCGTCGGTTCGGCATCCGCACGGTCATCAACGTCCAGAATGAGTATCCTGATCCGGCGCTGCGACGTTCGTTTCTGGATTTCCGCAAAGTCAGCGAGCGCGAATTATGTGAGAAGTCGGGAGTTCGCTATGTTCATTTGGAACCTGATCTGGTTCCTGTGAAACAGAGTTGGGAGCGGCAGCCGGACGTCATTGAACAGTTTCTGGCTTTGATGGATGATGAAGCTAATTATCCGATTCTGATTCATTGCAAGGCGGGACTTCATCGAACAGGAGTATTAGTCGCATTATACCGTCGCGAATATCAGCGATGGAGCGCCGGGAAGGCTCTGGAGGAAATGAAGGAGTTGGGCTTTGGTGATGCGGCGGCGACGTCCTCAAATCTGTACGTCGATCAGTATGTGTTGAGTTATCGGCCGCGCGAGGATTCGACGTCGTCTGGCGCAGGGACAGATGGGTCGAACAGGCAGGGAATGCGATGACTCTGGTTGACCGGGTGTTGTTATGGTCTTACGTTCGCTCGTTTCTCATATGTCTTGTTAGTTTGTTGAGTTTGTACGTTATTATCGACTTATTTACAAATTTGGATGATTTCTTTCAGGATAGTCGTCCCCTTTCGGAATCATTGAGGAACGTCGGCAGATATTATCTTTATCGTTCGGCGCAAATCTTTGATCGATTATGTGAGCCCATGATCCTGCTGGCAAGCGCCTTTACCGTGGGCTGGATGCAGCGGAACAATGAGTTATTGCCGTTGCTGTCGGCGGGGGTGCCGACACAGCGCGTTTTGCGCCCGGTGCTGTGGGGCGCGGTCGCTTCGATCGGATTGGGACTTGCCAATCAAGAGTTGGTCATCCCTCGAATCGCGGAGATGTTGACGCGACAACGGGATGATCTGGACGGCGAGCGCGATAGCATCGCGCAATCGGCGTATGACCCGAATGGCATTCACCTGGAGGGGCACGTCGCTCGCCGATCGACCCGGACGGTCCGGCCCTTTCATTGCACCATTTCTGACGGCGTCGGAGGGGGATTGATTCATTTGTCCGCCAAAGAAGCGATGTATGTTCCCCCCGGGGAGGGTGTGTATAGCGGTGGTTGGCTGTTGCGGGAGACCACTCCGGCGGTGATTCCCGATTGGGATCATCCCCGCTTGGCGCGGATGCTCGCGCCGGGGCAATGGTTTATTTACACCCGCGATGCAGATTTCGAGGCGGTGACACGAAACGGCAGTTGGTACATGCTGCACTCGACGTCCCAACTGCACAGTCTGTTGCGCCAAGGGGCAGGGCGGCGTTTGGAGCCGATGGCCGTCCTCTTTCACACGCGATTGGCCCGACCCGTGTTGGGCATGCTGCTGATCACGATGGGTTTGGCGGTCATTCTTCGTGATCCCCACCGACACGTGTTTGTCAGCGCGGGATGGTGCGTGGTGCTCTGTGCGGTGTACTACGGGGTAACTTTGAGTTGTAAATTCCTGGGCGATCACGAGATTTTGGCACCTGCCTGGGCAGCGTGGATGCCCGTTCTACTTTTCGCGCCGGCCTCGCTGGTGATGATTGATTCGATCTACACCTGATGACAGGGCGAGGCAGGGACCACCCTCACCGCCGAGGGCGAGGCAGTGGCTCGTCGGAGAACTGCTCGAGTCGGCAACTGCGCAACGGCTGACGAAGCTTCAGCAAGCCGCGTGCTTCGATTTGGCGGATCCTTTCGCGCGTGATGTTGTACATTCGCGCCACTTCATCGAGCGTCTTCGCTTGGCCGTCACGAAGCCCGAATCGGTGCTCAATCACTTCTCGTTCACGCGGCGTCAGCGAACGCAAAACCTCTTGAATCCGCTCCCGCAATAACAGCAGGTCGACCAGGTCACCGGGAGTGGCAGCCGACGCCCGGTCGCACAGGAAGTCTTCCAAGGCTCGCTCGCCATCGCCGGCCAACGGCTCATTCAGACTGACCGGATGCCGTCCCACAATTCGCAGCGACCGCGTTTCCTCGGGCTTCACGCCGAGTTCCCTAGCGAACTCTTCGATCGAGGGCTCACGGCCGAGCTTGACGGTCAACTCACCTCGGACGCGCTCAATCGCCGCAAGGGTACCGATCTGATGGCAAGGAACCCGGACTGTTCGGCCATGATCGTGCAGTGCCCGTTGGATCCCCTGCCGGATCCACCAGGTGGCGTAGGTGCCAAATTTGAAACCCAAACGGTGCTCGTATTTGTCCACCGCCCGCATCAAGCCGCGGTTTCCCTCTTGAATCAAATCGGCGAAAGGCAGCCCTCGGCCACGGTAACGTTTGGCGATGGAGACCACCAAGCGAAGATTGGCTTCGGCGAGTTCTCGACGGGCTTTCTGATAGTTGCGTCGTCGGGCTTGAAGGACGGTGAGCAGGAGTTTGACTTCGTTCGGGGTCGCTTGCATTCGCAACATGGTGTCGCGGAGCGGGCGGCTCAAACGACTTTTCGCCCCTTTCAAACCCGATGCTTCCAGGTGCCGCGCCAGCGTACTCATCTGTTCCGCGTGGGCCGTCAGCTCGCTGTGCCAGCGCTCGATCAACTCGGTTCGTGGCGACAACTCCAACGCCAACCGCGAGGCCTTCAGGAGCAAGCGGTAGCGGCGGTGGCGTAGTTCTCGTCGCATCCGCGACGACTTGGCCGCTAGGTAGTCGCGAAAGACGGTCTCATGCTGACGCAACAGATTGGACAGGGTCCGCACATGGGTCGGCATCCGCTTGAGGATACTCTCGCGGGTCAACCCTAAACTTCCCACGACCTCGATCGTAGGGTCCAAGTGAAACTGGCCCCGCTGGATTTGGGCGAAAGTGTCGAGCATTCGTTGCAAAATGCCCGGGCACAACAAGGCCGCGTGTCGGTAGCGGTCGCGGGTCCACTCCAGACGTTGCGCGAGGCGCAGCTCTTCGTCGCGGCTCAGAAGTGGAATCGCCCCCATCTCTCGGAGATATGTCCCGAGAGCGTCATCGGCTCCGAGACTTTCGTCCGCTCCAACCTCCTTCTCGTCCTCGAAGTCCAGATCGAGATTGTCGTCGAGCTGTTCGCTCGTTGTCGCGTCGTGCTCGAAATCATCCACTTGAGGCTTGACCGCCGGTTTTTTAGAAGGGGTCGGCGGTCGAGAGCGGCGGTCATTTTTTTTGGGGTTTCGTTTCATATCGACCGTTTCAAACCCTGATAGCGATACCCGTCAACCGCGGCGAAGAAAAGAAATTCCATCATGCCATTCGACCAACGATGGAATCTGGCCCGAGGCGGCTGGCCAAACTCCCGGGGCGTGATCGACACTCGATCGGACCGGTACGTCCTTCTAATTATACTCCTCGATCGAGTGCCGAACCCTTGGACGATGGGAAAATTGTTCAAGTTCCCCCTGTCGGGCGACCGATCCGGCGGGTTCGTCGGCCTGTACCCATCTGCGACCGATCTCTAAAATAAGGGTCCAGTGACCTACCCAACCGCCAATTGGCCGTTTCGAGTCGAATCATGTTCCGTAACATTCTGCCGAGCCTGCTCTTTGTTTTCGTCTCCGGAATTCATGCCGAACCACTCGAACTCGAAAAGGGCCAACATTTGTGCCTGATCGGTAACACGTTAGCCGATCGGATGCAGCATTCCGGCTGGTTGGAAACGCTGATCCATGCCCGTTTTGCTGATCGGGAACTCGTCTTGCGAAACCTGGGCTACTCCGGGGACGAGATTCATTTAAGGTTGCGCTCTGCCAATTTCGGCACGCCCGATGAGTGGCTTCGCCGCTGCCGGGCCGACGTCATCTTCGCCTTCTTCGGCTCCAACGAATCCTGGGCGGACGACGTGGGATTGCCGGCCTTTCGTCAGCGATTGGATGCGTGGATCCGGCACACTTTGTCCCAAAAATACAACGAGCAGAAGCCCCCTAAGTTGGTCCTTTTTTCACCCATCGCGTTGGAAAACCACCATTCGCCGAACCTGCCCGATGGCGTTGAAATCAACCGGCGCCTCGAGCGTTACACCGAAGCGATGCAGGAGGTCGCGGCTGCTTTTCACGTGCGCTTCGTCGATCTGTTCCATCCGACTCGGGCCTTGTTCGAGCGGTCTGCGGAGCGTCTGACTATTAACGGTCTCCACCTGAACGACCGGGGCGATCGTCTGCTGGCGGAGATTATCTATCGGGCGCTGTTCGCTGCTGAACCCAATTTCCCGTCCGATCGGCTGGAGATGGTTCGGCAGGCAGTGAATCAGAAGAACTTTCATTGGTTCAACCGCTATCGGACGGTAGACGGTTACTCCATTTACGGGGGTCGCGCGGACCTCAAATTTGTCAACGGTCAAACCAACCGCGAGGTCATGCAGCGCGAGATGGAAGTGCTCGACGTGATGACGGCGAACCGCGACGTCGTGGTCTGGGCCGCCGCCCAGGGTCGGCGGATCGAGCCTGATGACTCTAACGTGCCTCCGTTCATCCCGGTGATCACGAACAAACCCGGCTCGTTGCCGGATGGAAAACATCTGTTTTTGAAGGGCGAAGAGGCGATCTCGCGGATGACCGTCGGCTCGGGGCTGAAGGTCAATTTGTTTGCTTCCGAGGAGCAGTGGCCGGAATTGGTCAACCCGGTGCAAATGGCGTTCGACACCCGAGGTCGGCTGTGGGTCGCGGTGTGGCCGACCTATCCGCACTGGAAGCCCCGAGAGCAGATGAATGACAAGCTCCTCATCCTGGAAGACACCAACGGCGATGGCAAAGCAGACAAAATGACGGTTTTCGCCGACAACCTTCACTGCCCGACGGGATTCGAGTTTTTCAACGGCGGAGTTCTAGTCGCCCAGGCTCCGGACCTGATGTTTCTCAGAGACACCGACGGAGATGGCAAGGCAGACTTCCGCGAGCGGGTATTACATGGTTTGGACTCGGCGGACACACATCACACGGCCAATAGTTTCGTGTATGATCCGGGCGGGGCCCTGTACTTCCAAGAAGGAACGTTTCATCACACTCAGGTGGAGACGCCCTATGGCCCGCCGGTGCGAGTGGCCAATGGCGCGGTCTTCCGTTACGAGCCGCGGACCCACAAATTCGGCGTGTATGTGACATTTGGTTTTGCCAATCCGCACGGCCACGTGTTCGACCGGTGGGGGCAAGACATCGTCATTGATGGGACGGGAGCGCAGCCTTATCACGCGACGCTGTTCAGCGGTTACCTCCCCTTCCCCGACAAGCACGCCCGACCGCCGCAGGTGTATCAGCAAAGGACGCGGCCCTCCGGTGGCATGGAGATCCTTTCGAGCCGACACTTTCCCCCGGAATTTGAGGGAAACCTGATCGTCACGAATTGCATCGGCTTCCAAGGCTTACTGCGGTACAAGATCACCGAGCAGGGAAGCAGTTTTGCGGGTCAGGAGTTGGAGCCGATTTTGTACAGCAGCGACCCGAATTTTCGTCCGGTGGATTGCAAAACGGGGCCTGACGGTGCCCTGTACTTTCTTGACTGGCACAACCCGATCATCGGCCACATGCAGCATAATCTTCGCGATCCGAGTCGGGATCGGGAACACGGCCGCATCTACCGAGTCACCTATCGCGATCGACCGCTGTCGCAGTCACCCCCCATTGCGGGCGAACCCCTCGACAAACTCATCGACTTGTTGCGCCATCCAGAGGATCGCGTTCGGTATCGGACGCGGATCGAATTGGCGAGCCGGCCAACCGCCGAAACACTCGCGGCAGCGCGGAAAAAGTTGGAACAAATGTCTCCGCCCAAGGGGGCTTCTGACGAAGAGTTTGAGCATTTCCGCCTTGAGGTGCTTTGGTTGCACCAGTCTCACAACGTGGTCGATCCTGAGTTGCTGCGGGCGGTGTTGAACTCGTCCGATTTTCGGGCGCGATCGGCGGCGGTTCGCGTCTTGTGTGAATGGCGCGATCGTTTACCGCCAGCGCTCGGGATGTTGCGAGCGGCCATCAACGATCCGCACGCGCGGGTTCGCCTCGAAGCAGTTCGGGCGGCGAGTTATTTCCCGGCGGCGGATGTTCTGCCCGTGTTGATCGAAGTCTTGGCGCATCCCGACGACCCGTATATTAGCCACGTCTTTCGTGAGACGTTGCGGGCCATCGAAGCGCAGACGCACGTCAAGTCTCAAGGGAACATCGCGCGGGCGATGGTGCGCTTGCTCTCCAGCGGAAACGTGCCGGTGGAACGTCGGTCGGCTTACGTCGAGGCCATCTGCCGGCAGGGCGATGCCACCGACCTGCAAGCGATATGGGATGTCGCCGTTGCCCGAGAAGGCACTCCCGTGGAACTTCGTCGGGGCGCCTTGGAACAATTGGCCGACGCATTTATGACGCGAAAGGTGAAACCGGCGGGGGACGTCGATTTGTCGCCGCTGTTGGCGCAAAAAGACGTTTGGCTGCGGGCAGCGGCCGCACGCCTGGCGGGTTTGTGGGAGGTCACAACGCTGTCGGGCGAGTTGCGACGCTTGTCGGCGGACGAATCCGAGCCGGAAGTGGT
>CAKZUU010000286.1 GCA_937922175.1 uncultured Gemmataceae bacterium | reverse complement strand
ACTCGTGATCGCTGCGAAAAATAGCAGACCGAACCAGAGAAAACCAGCCACCGGCCCGAAGACGGGTCCCCAGTTGCTGAACAGCGAGGGAAACACGATGAATCCTAGCCCGAAGCCCGAACCGCCGGAGGTTTTGTTCACTACCTCGGGCAATCCCAAATAGGCGACGGCAATCGGGATCAAGATCGAGCCACCCAAGATGACTTCGCAGAATTCGTTGGTCCAACCCGCGGCTTGCCCTGTCAGCGCGACGTCATCGCTTTCCCGAAGGTAAGAGGCGTAACAGTGCATCGAACCCATGCCGATCGAGATCGTGAAGAAGATTTGGCCTGCGGCGGCCAGCCAGACTTCAGGATCGGCCAGCGACGTGTAGCGCGGTTGCCAGACGAAATTCAGTCCTTCCAAAGGGCTGGTTTTGGCTTGCGGATCGGTTTCGGGCGAAATCATCATGCCGCGAACGGCCAGCACCGCTGCGAACAGGATAAGTAGGGGCATGCCGATCTTGCAGACCATCTCGATGCCTTTGGCCAGCCCGCGCGAAAGAATGAAGATGTTGATCACGATACATGAGGCGAACAACATCATCCCGAACCCACTCACGGCGAGCAACGAATTCGGCTCCTCGCCGGTCAAATCCATAAAAAAGCTCTCGACTTGAGCGGGCGTTTTGCCGGTGAATCCGCCATACAACGAGTATCCCGCATATGCCATGGTCCACGATTCGATGTACAGGTAGTACGAGGAAATCGTCAGGCAGGTCCAAAGCCCCAGAACGCCGAAATACTTCCAAAAGCGGCCGCGATGGTGCATTTGGAAGATACCGGGTGCCGAGTGGTGACCGTATTGCCCGCCGTAGCGTCCCATGGCCCACTCGACCCAAATCAAGGGCAAGCCGAGCACGAGCAAGGCCACGAAATACGGAATCAAAAAGGCTCCGCCACCGTTCTTGGCCGCTTGTGCGGGAAATCGCAGAAAATTGCCCAAGCCGACGGCGTTGCCCGCCATCGCGAGGACCAAGCCGAAACGCGACGCCCATCGCTCTTTTTTCTGCACCATCGTTGCTCTCACACCGATAACGAGTCGTCAACGAATCGACGAACGGACTCTGCCGCGAGACGAACAATCCCCCTGCTGCCGGTCAAATCCTTTTCGAGTCGACGATCAGCGTGACGGGGCCTTGGTTCGTCAGTTCCACGTCCATATCGGCACCGAAACATCCCGTTTGCACTGGCACTCCCAAAGCCCGAAGCTCCTGCACAAACGCTTCGTACAGGGGAACGGCGGTTTCCGGTCGCGCCGCATGGATGAAACTGGGCCTCTTACCTCTCGAGCAATCGGCATGAAGCGTGAATTGGCTGACAACCAGGATTGACCCTCCCACGTCGATCACGCTTCGATTCATCTTGCCCTCGCCGTCGCGGAAGACACGTAGCCCTGCGATTTTTTCGGCCAACCATTGACTGTCGGCCACAGTGTCATCGACAGCCACTCCCAGCAAAACCAGCAACCCAGTGTCGATCTGGCCGACGATCTGGCCCGCAACCCGCACCAGGGCCTGACTGACACGTTGAACCACGGCCCGCATGCGTTTCCCCGTCGACGGCCACGCTCCGAATCCGGGTCAGATTAGCAGTTTCACCACGACATGTTAAGGCCGGATGGTGACGGAACTTCGCCAATTCGAGAAGATTCCAACCGCAATCATCGCGAACCAGCAAAATCGTCAGCCGGACGGGTCGGCACTCCTGATAATGACTTCATCCCCTGGAGGACTTCCGATGAACACAAGACACTGGTCACGGCGCGATTTTCTCGCCACGGCTGTCGGAACGGCGGCGGCTTTGGGATCGATCTCGGCACGCGAGGGTGAATCTCGCAAAGTGTTGATGATTGCCGGAACACCCAGTCATGGGCCGGGCGATCACGAATTTAATGCCGGGACGACGTTGTTGAAAAAATGTCTCGATCGAGCGGGAATCTCCGGCCTGACAACGGTTTTGCAATTGAATGGTTGGCCCAGAGATGAGGCTGTCTTCGATGGGGTGCATGCAATCTTTCTTTACTGCGATGGGGGCGGGGGACATCCCTTCATCCAAAAGAACCGCTTGTCTTTCATTGGCGAATTGATGAAGCAAGGCGTCGGGCTGATGTGCGCGCACTTCGCCGTCGAAGTGCCGAAGGACCGCGGTGGCGCGGAATTCAAGGAATGGATCGGCGGTTACTACGAACATCAATATTCGGTGAATCCGATTTGGGTGCCGAAGTTTGAGCAGTTTTCCGATCATCCGATCTGCCGCGGCGTCGAGCCGTTCGCCATTCGTGACGAGTGGTATTTCAATATGCGTTGGCGCGAAGGGATGGCAGGCGTGGTGCCGATCTTGACTGCAAAGCCCAGTGATGCGGTGCGTGATGGTCCTTACGTTTACCCTCGCGGGCCTTATCGACATATCCAAGAGGCCAAAGGACGGGCTGAGGCAGTCATGTGGGCCGTCGAGCGCGCCGACGGCGGACGAGGTGTCGGGTTTACCGGGGGCCATTTCCACGCGAATTGGGGTGATCCGAATTTTCGCAAAGTCGTCCTGAACGCACTGCTGTGGATCAGCAAAATTGACGTACCCCGCGACGGCGTCGTCTCGTCGGTGAGTCCCAAGGATCTGAAAGAAAACCTCGACCCGAAAGGACGTTAATTGCCGGCCACGGGAGGTGGGGGCGAATTCGATCGGCCGAGGGCGCACCATTACGCCGTCCGACGTTGGGGAATCGCATCCGTGGCGTTTTCGCCAGCGTATTTGGTCAACCGTTCCCACGCTTCGGTATTCGCAGGTAGCTCGGTGCCCGCCTGATCCAAATCTTCCAGCATCGCCGCCACGGACGGATAGCGCTCGTTCTCTGGGTAGGGAGGTGCGTACTCGGGCTGCCCTTGCGCATCGAATCCGACGACGGCCGACGCTCCCATCCGGCGGATGATTTCGAGCAAAGGCTCGGGCAGCAGGCGGGGCTTGGCCCGTTTGACGGGCGGGGTAAGAATGGCCCATTCCATCGCGACTTGCCCCAACGCCGCCAGGTCAGCGGCGACCGGGTTGGCAGGTTCCGAGATTCCGTGAAGCCAAGCGGGTTCACCGAATCCGGCCAATTTCAACGTGCCGTCAGAATGGAGCGTCACAGCGCCCGAAGTGAACCGACCGTGGGTCAGCCCTGCCTGATGTGCGGCTTGCATCCCCAGAGCCGCCTGACCCAACAATCGATACCAGACCCCCGGGGCGGCCGCAAACGCGGGCCAATCACTACTCGGCAATCCCGTGACCCACTCTTGCAAGACAGCAGGGCGTCCTTGAAGATCAGCTACCTCCCAGGTTGCCACCAGGTTCGGATGCGAGACCGAGGTCGCGGCCGCAAATCGTTGCCGATATTCATCAGGGTGAACCGCGTCGTGCATCTCCTCCTCACTCAAATGTCGCAGCAGAGCCATCTGCGAGCGCTTCGGGTCGAAGACACGGTAAATTGTTTCGCGGGGTGTGACTTGAAGCCGATCGACAACTCGGAATCGGCCGAGCACCAAACCATCGAGATTGCTCGCCTCGATCAGAGCCATCTGGTAGAGCGTGATCGTGCCACTACTGAGGAGAACTTGGCGCAAGGACCGGCGCTGCCGCCGAGCTTCGTTCCACAGGGGCACCAGGAGCGCCTCATCCGCCAGTCCCAAACGGAGGAGGAGTTCGCCAAGTTTACGATCGGCTGGGTCCACGTCGCCGGTGAGCGCCAGAATGTCGCGGGATGCTGTTGACGATCCGACAGGGTCGTTGACGTTGTTCGCCGTGGGAAGCTCGAGGATGGTCCCATCACCGGCTGATCGCGATCTTCCGTTCGTGAGTTCGCGCAGCTTACGGCGATACCATTCTTGCATCTCGTGCAGGTGAGTTTCGACCTCGCTTTTTTGTTCTGCCACCTCGCGACGCTGCTGTTGAAGAGTTTCCGCTTGTTTGCTGAGTTGTTTGCTCGTCTCGTCAATCTCGCGGGCGGCGGCTTCGATGGCCGCTTGCTTCTGCTCCAGGCGGGTTTCATTGTGGGAGAAGAACTGTTTCATTTCAGCGACACGGCCTTGCCAGTCGATCAACTGCTGGCGAAAAGCGGTGACAGCAAGACGGTGTTCGGATCGTGCCCGTTGCAAGGCCAGTTCCTGCTGACGGAGGCGGTCCGCCTCGGCCTGGACCTGGTTGCGAAGTTCTTGCAAATCTTCTTGCGCCTGTCGGGAGTAGGCATGCAATTCCTGCAGATGGCCGCGAAGTTGCTCCCGTGAATGGGTCAGCCTCTCGAGAGCGGCTTGGGTGTGCAACTCCAAATCGGGCATCTGTCGAACCAGTTCCTGGGCCTCCCGGAGCGTCTCGCCACGGAAATGATCAATCTGCTCGCGCAGTTGATTGAGTTGTTCGGCAGCCTCCAAGCGTTCGCGATCCCATTGTCGCCGCGCCTCGAAAAGAGCCTTGCGCTCGGCAGCGAGGTTCCGGCCCGATTCTTTCAACCGATCCAGTTGCTTGCGCAAGACCTCCTCGCGTTGGCTCAGCGCCGCATTCAGGCGCTGAATTTCGGCAGACCGGGCATCGATGTCCTGACGGAGGGCTTCCAAATGGGCCAGATCGCGCTGTCGCTCGGTCTCGATTTCCTCACGACGTCGGGCCAACTCCGCTTCTTTTCGGACAATACCTTCGGCCCGGTCGTCCAGTTCTCGACCACGGGTCGTCAATTCCTCGCTCCGACGAAGCAATTGTTCTTGCAGCGCTTTACGCGCCTCTTCTGCCTGTAAGAGGTTCGCTTCCCGCTCCCGCAGCGACTGTCGATCGTTCTCGAGTCGTGTCTGCAATTCCAGAAGTTGTTGCGCTTTGGCCTTCAGGAGGGCGGCTTGCTCGGCCTGTTCGGCCGCCTGCTGATCGAGTTGTTGCGATCGCTCTTGGAGTTGAGCATCGTCGTTTTCCAACTTTTGTTGCAAGGCCCGCATCTGCAACACAGCGGCATGAAGCGCGGCACTGCGTTGATCGAACAATGCCTTTTCTTGCTCGCGAGTCTTGCTCTCGTTCTCCAATTCGGAGCGAATACGATTGGCCTCGTCCAAGCGCTGTTGGATCTGGGCCGCGAGATCCTCTTGCTTGGCGCGTTCGGCCGCCACCTGCTGTGCCTGCTGCCGCAACTCCTCACGCATTCGCTCCAATCGGGTCCGCAAGGTCGCGAGCATCGCCTGCTGGCCTTCGAGCGTCGCGAGTCGCTCCGCCAACTGGGCGGCTTGAGTCTCCTGTTCGGCCTTCTGCCGTGCCAACCGTTGTGCCTCTTCGTGAAGTCGCGCTTGCCCTCCGTCGAGCAGCCGGGCTTGTTCCTCCATTTCTCGAGCATCACGCTGCAGTTGCTCGTAACGATGTTCAATTTCGGCCGCTTGTTTGGCCAACTCTTGCTCCCGTTGATCGAGAGCCGCTCCACGTCGATCGAGTCGTTCGAGGTCAGCATGATACTGAGCCTGTAGTTGCTCGGCCGACACGCAGCGTGATTCTCGCTCCCGCAAGGCCGACTCGCGAGCATCCATCGATTCTTGTCGTTCTTTCAGTCGAGCCTCAACGGCCTGTTTCTCGCGCAGCCAGTCCTCCGCGAGTTTTTTCAAATTCTCTTCTCGCCGCTTCAGTTCGGCCTCGCGCGTTTCCAGATCGCGCCACCGAGGCTCAAAGGCTTGGAGGCGAGTGGACAGCTCGCGAAATTGGATCTCGACATCGCGCTCCCGATCCTCTAGTCGTCTGCGAAGATCTTGCAGCCGATGTCCATCGGCGTCGATCCGTTGTTGTTGCTGTTGCAGCTCGAGCCGTTGCGTTTCGACCTCAGCGAGTTTTTGCTTGAGCGACTCGACGAGTTCGACATGTTTGCTCCCGTCCTCTGCAAGTCGTCGGGCCTGGTCCCGGCACTCTTGCTCGATCTGTTCCCGACGTTGATACCACAAGACGCGATCCGCCTCGAGTTCTCGCTCGTGTTCCTCGAGCTGACGG
>CAKZUU010000285.1 GCA_937922175.1 uncultured Gemmataceae bacterium | reverse complement strand
GGCCGAGACCGGGTCCTTTGCCGTTACCATCCACATGCACATTTCTTCGGCCCCCTGAGGTAGGTTCTGACTCGCCGGCCAGGCGATGGCCACCTCGTCAATCTTGCCCCAGAGATCATCCGCCAATGAGCGTCCCAACTTCTTCTCGATTTCACCGATTACCTCGGCGACACTTACGCCGAAAGCTTTCGTGACCCGATCACTTAACTCCGTCATCCGGCGAAACCACGGCGCCCCGTCCTGAACGCGAAATGCGACGCCACTCAGCGCATTCACTGCGACGCTTTGTTTGAACGCATCCCCTCGTGGTGGCGACGTTACCAATTCGAGAAGAGGATGTCGTTTATCCGATTTCGTTCGGGCAGAGAGGCGGAGCTCGCAGGCATCGTTGGCGATGCCCACGTGCATCCCGACGTCAGGCACTACATCGGGCGAGAGGAGTTCCCCCAGGGCTTTCCCCCAAGCCAACGACTCGTCGTTGTGATCTTCATCAGTGAAAGCCGCCAACAGGTCCGGGAGCGATCGGGTTCTGACGAGGCCGAGAAGGCCGGGTCGCTCCTGGAAGGAGCCAGCGGACGAGGAGCCCAACTCGGTCTGAAGTGACGGGGTGGCGTCCTGACCCAGCCAACGTTTCAAGACACCTTCGACAGCGGAGCGGCGATTCGCGATGACGATGAGGTCGCCTGCCGAAGCGATAAACGGAGGCTCGTTAACGGGTCTGGGTGGCGGCGGGGCAATTTGTCCAGCCATCGGAAGCGGAGGCACGGGGTCGAAAGGAACATGTCCGTAGATCGGAATTTGTCCGACACGGCCGGCGATCCGAGCCGACGAATTGAAGCACATGCTGATGCGTAGAAGCAGGCCGGGCAAACGGCTCTCTCCGGAGAGAAGCACGCCGACGATGATCGGCTGCTTGCTTTCGTCGAAGCCGGTGACGGCCAAGGCAACTCCCCGCATCCGACCGATTTCCGTAAAGGTTTCGGGCCCAAAGAATCCCAACAGCAGGCCGAGTTGCTCGAAGCTCCCATCTCCCGTTTCCGGGCGAATTTCCCGTTGCTCGGCGAGGAATTCCACGGCTTTTTCGATGATGCTTCCCCGGAAGAAGCCATGCAAATTGGCTGCGGCTTCCGCGGGTCGGATCAATTCGAGGTACGCAATCGTGTCGGCAGGGAATAATTGCGACACCGCTGTTGCCGCGAGACGTGCATCCGGCCCGACCTCCGGCTTGGGATTCTGCGCGATGGCCGCAGTCGGAAAAGCGACCAGAAGCAGCCCCACGACTCGGATGAACGATCGACTCATGGTGTCATACCTCGAGTTGGTTTTGATTTGGCAGAACGGCTTAATGATTTATAGCCGACTTCAACCAGAAACGGATGGGCAAATCTGCGTGTCCTTGCCGTTTCGATCCTTCATCTTCGTCCGCATCGGCCGACGGTCAAATATTCAAATGACGAGCCCGATGCTCCGTTGATCGGCTGCACAAAGGGCAGCGCACTCTGTACTTTATTAAGATGGTTGTCAAGCAGCGGATCAGTGGGGGAGTGTCGAAGCGGCGTTTATGAAAGTCATCATTCTCTGCGGTGGAATGGGCACTCGCTTTCGTGAAGAGACCGAGTTCCGCCCCAAGCCGATGGTTAACATCGGTGCTATGCCCATCCTCTGGCACATCATGAAGTGTTATGCCCATTTCGGCTTCAAGGAGTTTTTGTTGGCCTTGGGCTACAAGGGCGAGTACATCAAGAGATTTTTCGTCGATTATGCCCTGATGAACAGTAATTTCATCGTGGATATGGGGTCCGGCGACCTGATGCGGCAGAATCTGAGTCGCGAAGATTGGACGGTGCATCTGGTCGACACAGGGTTGACCACGAACACCGGCGGGCGGATGCGGCGACTGCGTGACCGGATCGGGAACGAGACCTTCATGATGACCTACGGCGACGGGGTGTCCAACGTCAATTTGCAAGAGGTTTTCCGTTTCCACCGCCGGCACGGGAAACTGGCCACCGTGACCGCGGTCCACCCGCCGGCTCGTTTCGGCGAACTGGTGTTGGCCGATAATCCCGACGATGGCCGTGTCCTCAGCTTCGCGGAAAAGCCGCAAGTCCGCCAAGGTTGGATCAATGGAGGGTTTTTCGTCCTTGAGCCGCGGGTTCTGGATTACATCGATGGCGACGACACCTCCTGGCAGGCCGAGCCAATGGAACGCCTGGCACGTGAAGGGGAATTGATGGCCTACCGCCACGACGGCTTTTGGCAGTGCATGGACACGTTGAGAGACGCCGAATTGCTCCAGGCGCTCTGGGCCACCGAGCGCGCACCGTGGAAAGTCTGGGACTGACGAGGGACCTGGTGAACCCGATGTTGGACCAACGGGAACAGAGATCGTTTTGGCGAGATCGTCCCACTCTGGTCACTGGCGCGACCGGTTTGGTCGGAGGCTTCGTCGTCCGCGATCTGCTCGACCGTGGGGCCGATGTCGTCTGTCTCATCCGCGATGACAACCCTCATTGCGAGCTGGTCCGCTCCGGCAGTCTCCGCCGGGTGCGTGTCGTCCGGGGAGATTTGTGTGACCAAGCCTTGCTCGAACGCAGCCTCGGAGAATACGAGGTCGATACCGTCATTCATCTGGCCGCCCAAACGATTGTTGGGATCGCCAACCGCAATCCCGTATCGACCTTTGAGAGCAACATCCGAGGTACTTGGTTGCTGCTGGAGGCGTGTCGTCGAAGTCCCTTGGTCAAGCAAATCGTCGTCGCCTCGTCGGACAAAGCATACGGCGAACACGAACAATTACCCTACTCCGAGGACGCCCCCCTCCAGGGCCGACATCCTTACGACGTGAGCAAGTCGTGCGCGGACCTGATTTGTCAGAGTTACGCCCGCAGCTTCGGCCTGCCGGTGGTCGTGACACGGTGTGGCAACTTCTACGGCGGAGGGGATCTCAACTTTACCCGCATCGTCCCGGGCACCATCCGCTCCGTCTTACGCGGCGAACGACCGATCATTCGCTCCGACGGCACCTACATCCGCGACTACTTTTATGTCGAGGACGGTGCCGCGGCGTATCTGCACTTGGCGCAATGCCTGGCGCAACGGCCAGAACTACGGGGCGAAGCGTTCAACTTTTCCACCGAGATCCAAGTCACGGCCCTGGAGCTGGTACGGCGCATCATGCAGCTTATGGACGCTCGCACCGAGCCGATCATCCTGAACCAAGCCCAGAACGAAATCCGTCACCAATACTTGTGCGCCGTCAAAGCACGGCAAGTCCTCGGTTGGAAACCGCTGTTCACGCTCGACGAAGGCTTGAAGCGAACGATCGCTTGGTATCGAGACTATTTCTCCAGCGATAAGCCCATCAACCGGGTTTAAGCATCAACCCTTGCCCTGTCGGCAACGTCAGGATGCCCACCCCTTTTTCCTTGGCGAAGGCGTCCATGGCCTTTTTCTGCGGGTAATAGCTCCACCATCCGTAATCATCCAACACGATCGGTGCCGACGGCACCAGACGATCCCAGAAGTAGCGGAGCGCCGCGACTTCCGGCTCCGCGATATTCATGTCGAGATGCAGATAGCACACCTTCTCGATGGGCTGGGTCGGCAGAATATCCGGGACTCGCCCACGAACCAAAATCGCCTGGCGGTACGGCGAAAAATTTGCTTTCGCACGTTCCCAAACATCCTCTCCGTAAAAGATTCGGTTCTGATGCACACGATCGAGTCGACGCTCGTCCTCGCTGATCTGCTCTTCGGGAATTCCCCGAAACGTGTCGAATAGGTAAAACCATTTGCCGGTGGCATTGAAATCAATGAACTCGCAGACGGTGACGGAGCAAATCCCCGTAAAGACGCCGCACTCGACGAAGTCGCCTGGAAGCGAACGGGCATGTTGAGCGGCCCAACACAACGTATGCAGTCGCCATTGAATCTTTAAATCCCGTTTTCCTGATGCCAAAACGCCCCGGCGATAGGCGGACTTGAATCTCTCATCTTGAAGCATCTCGACGTTCTTATGCCACACCCAAAGATTGTCCGCCGCATGGCTCGGAATGATCGAGCGGAGAGAGTACCGGAGCAGATAAGGAATTCGAGACAACAAGACGCACGTCTCCTCACCACGAGGCCATGAACACCATTTGCGGCGAGTATATATACTCAAGCGATCTCAGGAAACAAGCCCGGAGGCTGCTGCTTGATGGATCGCCGCAAAGCATGTACCTATAAAGTGCTGGGTTCGGTCGACTGGGATGAGGGAAGCTGCCGTGCGATTTCACGATTTGCCGCTCTCGGGAGCATTTCTGATCGAGCCTGAATCGTTTCATGACCACCGCGGGTCTTTCACTCGAATCTGGTGTCGCTCGGAGGCGGTAAGCCGCCAACTGAACACCGATTGGGTGCAGGTGAACGTTTCACAAAATCACCGCCGGGGCACGCTCCGCGGTCTGCATTTCCAATACCCTCCGCATCAGGAGGTCAAGTTGGTTCAGTGCATCGCCGGAGCCATCTTCGACGTCATGGTCGATCTGCGACAGGGTTCGCCGACCTTTGGCCGATGGTTCGGGGCCGAGTTGACCGCCGACAATCAGAAGCTCCTGTACATCCCCAAGGGATTTGCCCACGGTTATTTAACTTTGGTCGACGATTCCAAGGTCTTGTACCAGGCCTCGCACGCTTATCAACCGGATCACCAAGGCGGCTATCGCTACGACGATCCGACCTTTAGCATCAAATGGCCTCGGGTGGCAGACGAATTCATTCTCTCGGATCGGGATCGCGGCTTGCCGCATTGGACGTCGACCGATCGGCCTCTCCCGGGGTGAGAGAACGCGAGGAGAGCGACGGAATGTCGGTCACGGACGAGGTCACATGGTGAACGCGAGGTCCGAATCCGAGAGGGAGCACCGAGTCGTGCTCTGGGGAGCGACGGGTCATGCGAAGGTCCTCCGCGAGTCGTTGCGACAGCGCGGGATGGAGGTGACCGCCCTGTTCGATAATGATCCGAACGTTCAGCCTCCCTGGCCGGGGGCCTGTCTGTGTGGAGGCGAGGAAGGCTTCCGCGAATGGCTCCAGAGAGGCGGCGACGCATGCTGGTGCCTGGTGGCCATCGGAGGACATCGCGGGGCCGACCGGCGTCGGCTGCAACACTTCATGCAGGGCCATGGTCTGACACCACTGACTTGGGTCGATCCGCGAGCGAGCGTCGCAACTGACGCTCAACTCGGCCCCGGGTCGCAGGTGTTGATGGGTGCCAGCGTGGGCGTCGAGGTTCGTTTGGGCAGTGCTGTCATCGTCAACACAAACGCGTCAGTCGATCACGAGTGTGAATTGGCCGACGGCGTCCATATCGCCCCCGGTGCAACCCTCTGCGGAGTGGTACGGGTGGGTCGCGACACGATGATTGGTGCGGGGGCCATCGTCCTGCCGCGCAAAACGATTGGTACCGGCAGCATCGTCGGCGCCGGGGCCGTCGTAACACGAGACCTTCCCGATGGTGTGATCGCCTATGGGAGCCCGGCGAGGGTGATTCGTCGAATTTCCTTCTCTTGGGAACAACGATCGTGACTCCGACCGATCCGAAAGACCCTGTCCGGATCGCGCAGATGGCTGCTGACCCCATGATGAAGCAGGCCTCCCGCGATTTTTTCCTGAAGTCGTGCGAGTATCGCTATTCTTACAATTTCTCATGGCTGGGTGTGGCCATCATCCAGTATCCCCAAGATCTCGTGGCCACCCAGGAAATCATTTGGCGAACCAAACCCGATGTCATCATCGAGACGGGGATCGCTCATGGGGGATCGCTGGTTTTTTATGCATCCATGTTGGAGTTGCTGGGAGGTTCCGGACGAGTCATCGGTGTTGATATCGACATCCGCGCTCACAACCGCGCCGTCATCGAGAGGCATCCGATGATGAAGCGCATCACCATGATCGAAGGATCCTCGATCGACGAAGCCACGGTCTCGCGGGTTCGGGATTTAGCTCGGGGAGCGAAGCGTGTCATGGTGGCGTTGGACTCAAACCACACTCACGACCACGTTTTGCGGGAACTGCAACTGTACTCTCCCCTCGTCACCAAAGGCAACTACCTGATCGTCTTTGATACTGTCGTCGACGACATGCCGACCTCGCTACTGGGGAATCGCCCGTGGGGGCCAGGCAACAATCCCAAGACCGCCGTTCACGAATTCTTGAAAACCAATCGGCGGTTTCGCATCGATAAAGAGATTGAATCGAAACTTCTCGTAACCGTCGCTCCAGACGGTTATCTGGAGTGTATCGCGGACTGATTCCCATGAGAAAAATTCCCGTCGCCGGTCCCTGGGTCACGGAAAAGGAAATTGCCTATACGGCAGAAGCCGCGCGTTCGGCATGGTATGAACGTGCCAACGAGTTCAACCAGCGATTCGAGCGGGCCTTTGCGGATTACATCGGCACGCGCTTCGCGGTGAGCTTGCCTTCCTGCACGTCGGCGATTCATCTCTCGGTCGCGGCCTTGGGGATTGGCCCAGGAGATGAGGTCATCGTTCCGGATTGCACGTGGACGGCGACAGCCGAGCCGATCATCTATCAAGGCGCCACCCCCGTCTTCGCGGACATTGACCGCGACACCTGGTGCCTGCGTCCCGATGCCCTGGAAGCGGCGATCACACCACGGACCAAGGCTGTCATCCCGGTTGATCTGTACGGCAACGTCCCGGACTGGAACGCTCTGCTCGAGATCGCGAAGCGACATCAAATCGCGGTGATTGAGGACGCTGCCGAGGCGATCGGTTCCACCTATCACGGGAAGCAGGCGGGGAGCTTCGGCATCACCGGCGTGTTCAGCTTCCACGGTACGAAAACACTGACGACCGGTGAGGGAGGCATGTTGGTCACCGACCGCGAAGACATCTACCGTCGGGTCCTCGTCCTCCGCGACCATGGACGGAAGCCCGGCGACACTGGTTTTTATTTTGAAGAGATCGGTTTCAAGTACAAAATGAGCAGCTTGCAAGCGGCCTTCGGCCTGGCCCAGATCGAGCGCGTCGAAGAGTTGATTTCACGAAAGCGGCAACAACATGCCTGGTATCGTCGCGAGCTCGCCGAAGTGCCGGGGATTCGACTGAATGTCGAGCCGCCTCATACCCGCAACAGCTTTTGGATGAACACCATCGTGCTCGATCCGAGCTATGGTTGGCCGAAAGAAAAATTGCAGCGACAACTCGCGGAGTTTGGGATTGCCACCCGACCATTTTTCTACCCGCTCAGTTCTCTGCCGGCCTACCGGGCGTTTGCCCCTGCGGACAGCGCCCGGCGAAACCCCGTCGCCTACGAAATCAGCCCGTGGGCGATCAATTTACCCTCCGCTTTGGGTCTGACAGAAGACGATATTGTTTACGTCTGCGATCACCTGAAAAAACTTTTGAAACAACGTGGGTGAATCGTCCATTTCCGTCGAGTCGATTTTGGTGAGCATCGGTCTGCCGGTCTACAACGGGGCCGCCGATCTCCCCCGCGCCTTGGCCTCGCTGACGTCGCAGAGCCATCGCCATCTGGAGATCATCATCTCGGACAACGCTTCCACCGATGCGACGTCCGAGATTTGCCAGGACTACGCCTCGCGCGATCCGCGGATTCGTTATTTCCGCAACTCGACGAATATCGGAGGTGCGGCCAATTTCGAGCGTGTTCTGCGCTTGGCCCGGGGTCTGTATTTCATGTGGGCCGCCTGCGACGATTGGTGGGCCCCGAATTTCGTTGAAGCAAACCTCCGCGTTCTCACTCAGAACCCACGACACGTCGCGAGCATGTCCGCACTCAAGTATGTTGATGGGTCGCGTTTCGTTGGGATGCCGTTCATCCATCGCGCCGATACCCGGCCGCTGGTCGGCTCGGTTGCGGCCAATGTCCGCCATTACGTCGCCAACTCCGGGATGAACTCGCGCTTTTATGCCCTGTTCCGTCGAGATGTCTTATTGAAGTGCCTGCCGTTCGAGTCCTACACGGCGGCGGACAATGCCTTGGTTGTTCGCAGCTTGGCTTACGGCACTTATGGCGAAGTGAAACGAGTGCTTTTCTACCGCAGCTTAGCGGGTGAGTCATCGCGGCACTTGACAATGCTCACCGCTGATCGCGGCTTCCCGGGGCGGTTTTTGCCTCTATGGCGCTATAGCTGCACCGTTTGGCGGATGCCGCACGTGAAACGCGATTTCGGCTTGTTCCTGTCTTTAATGATCGTCAATACAATTTTTGCTGTCATGCTCGTCCTCGCCCAGGTTAAAGCCTGGT
The DNA here is from genome assembly GCA_937922175.1 of uncultured Gemmataceae bacterium. Classification (GTDB taxonomy): domain Bacteria; phylum Planctomycetota; class Planctomycetia; order Gemmatales; family Gemmataceae; genus CAKZUU01. Next base: position 4,249 of record CAKZUU010000285.1, on the reverse strand, counting down.
GGAAAAAAGCAACGGTCGAGGCTGATGACTGATGGCTTGCGTCGCTCAAAAAAAGGCCGGCTGCGCGAGCCTTTTCTTTGCCCCACGCAGCCGAGAAAGGACCACCCGAACTCCTTTGGAATGTCATCCCGAGGATCTCAACAGATCACGCAGTCAGTTTCAGCTCTTTTTTGCGACGAAGACGTCGAGCGAACCACCCCGCGCCGCCCATCCCTAGACCGACGAGGGCAAAGGTCGTCGGTTCGGGCACGGCACTGAAGGTAAAGTCGTCGATGCCCATCGCATGATCCGTCCCATCATTGTTGGGATCGCGCCACCGGATCCACAAATCCTGGCCTGGCAACCACGTGATTCCTGTTACCTCGACGGTGCGGAGGATGCGATGGGCATTGCCGTCCAAGCGACTCGGGGCAGTCCCTGCGAAATTCGCTTGAGTGATGGTGCTGACCAAATTGCCCGACGACACCCCGGTATAGCCGCTACCGTTGATATCGGTGTCCGTGGTGGTGATTTTGTATTGGAAGAAGGTCGTTTGCTCGGCATCGTTCGCCGCCACGCGCCATTGCTCTTGATAGAAGGTGGCGTAAAAGGAGTTGAAGGTTCTCGTCGGGTGCGTATTCCGAATACGGACCCCCCAGAACACAGTTCCGGTAGAGGAAGTCGACAAGGATCCCAAGGCCCGTTCCGTCGAACCGACATCCCCGAAACTGTAAATATAGCCGGTGTCGGCTGATCCATCTGTCGCTCTGTATTTGCCTGTGTTATTGCTTCGCTCTTCATACCAACCCAGTAGCGGCGACACGCCATCTGTCCAGGTGTAGGTCGAATTGCCGTTCTCCAAAGAATCGAAATCCTGGGTGTAAGTGCCTCCACTATAACTGACGTACTGCGCTGAGGCAGCCTGCCCCAGCCCGAAGAGAACAGCGACGGCTAGTAACTTTCTGAGCAACATCAACGCAACCTCCTCAAATTCGGATAAAGTTGACATTCATTGACCAGACCTCACGCCGACCGAACCGGTCAAATGGGATAAACTGGCCAAAGCTGCACGTTAGGACCGTCTGAATCGAAGGCAAAAGAATTTTGAAAGAAGGTTTGGTTAAGGTAAAACTGGAGTGCCGGACGCTGCCCCAGCGTCGTGCAAAGAGTGCGCAATCGCCGGTGCTCCGCCTGTTGAGGGCGGGAGCTTGCGAGGTCGCCAACGCTGTCGTCCGTTCCTAGTTTTGCCCACAGCGACGCGCGTCGGCCCGAGGGTTTGAGGAGCGACGATCATGGCGACACGACTTCGTTGGCTGGGACACTCCTGTTTGTGGATTGAGAGTGATGGGCATCGGTTGTTGGTCGATCCGTTTTTGACCGGCAACCCGAAAGCCGCCGCCCAGGCCCATGAACTCAATCCGCATTTTATCCTCGTTTCACATGGTCATGGTGATCATGTCGGCGACACCGTTGAGATTGCCCGGCGTTCGGGAGCTACGGTGATTTGCAACTACGAAATTAGTTGCTGGCTTAACAAGAAAGGGGTGAAAGCGCACGGCATGCAACATGGGGGCGGTCACAACTTCGCCTTCGGCCGATGCCAATTGACCCTCGCGTTCCACGGATCGCAATTGCCCGACGGCAGCGATGGCGGCAATCCTTGCGGCTTCGTTTTGCGTTTAAATGACGGCAAGAAGATCTACGACGCGGCCGACACGGGCTTGTTCGGCGATATGAAATGGATCGGTGAAGAGGGACTCGACCTCGCCTTGCTGCCCATTGGAGACAATTACACGATGGGGCCGGACGACGCTCTGCGTGCGGTCAAATGGTTGCAGCCCAAAAAAGTCGTGCCGATTCATTACAACACATTCCCATTAATCGCGCAGGATGCGGCGGGATGGGCCCAGCGCGTTCAACAAGAGACCCAAGCACAGGCGATCGTTCTAGCCCCCGGCGATTGGGTCGACGTATGATCCCCCTAAGGATTTGGCAAAGGAGAACAGCATGCCGCTCCGCGATGTCGTGGCAGAAGAAATGGTTCGATACCTGGAACACTTAGCGCAGCGAGTGGAGAAGCACGTTCGCGCGGTGCCTCGGGATCGTCTGTACAAAAAGCCGTTTCCGTTCGGCAATAGCCTGGGGCATTTGCTCCTGCATTTGACGGGCAACCTGAACCACTATATCGGCGCCGGCGTTGCGGGGACCGGATACGTCCGGGACCGAGAGCGGGAATTCACGGACCCGAATCCGCCGCCAGCCGAGGAGGCTCTCGCGCGTTTTCACGAGGCAGTCACGCTGGTTCGCGCGACGATTCTGAAGCAGAGCGAATCAGAATGGGGCTTGCCGATCACGAGCAATCATCCGATCCAGACTCGGTTTGGGTTGTTTTTGGTCGTGCTGGCGCACATCAATAACCACATCGGGCAAATGGCGTGGTTGGTTCAAGCGCAAGGATACAGCACGGGCGAGCCGCCCATGTGGTGACGAGTCGAGCGGGATGTCGGATCCGAGTCGTTTCACTCCCCGCTCACCGACGAAGTCGGCCAGCGATACGAGCGGCCCGTATCCACGCACTGAAATCCGAGACCGACGAAGAGGTTGGTGGCCGCCTCGTCACCCTCGACGATGTGGACCTCGACGGTACGGAAGAACTGTTCCTGGACGTAGCGGAACATTTGATTGAGGAGGAAGCGAGCCAATCCCTGCCTTCGGACGTCGGGTCGAACATGGATCTCAAGGATACCGATCGCGCCGTGGCCGGGACCGCGACCGGCACTCATTTCCCAACCGGTGACACGAGCCGCCGGAAGACCCGTCAGTCGATCGGCGAGGCGGAATTCAAATGGCTCGAAGACGCCGAGAACGCACTCCCGCCACCACGAGGGAATATCGGGTTGGGGAATTAATTGCACATCGTAGCGTCGTCGTAACGCGACGAAGCGCGAATCCACGATGGACTGGTAGTCTTCGAGCCGTCGCTCATACACATGGTGCGTCCGCCAGGCCGTGAAGCCCAGATGCGAGAAGAAGGGGTCGGCCGCGGGATCGCTCAGGAGGAACCCGGGAAGGTTCGCGCCACCATACAGCCCGAAATAAAAGGGGTGATACGGCGGAATACCCCCGGCGATGATGTCCCGAGCTCCATGCTGCTGCAGATAGGTCATCGCGCGTTCCACGAGTTGCGTCCCGACCTTTTGCCGGCGACGATCGGGGCGGACGACCACCGCACAGATGACCCCCGTTTCGACCGAAAGGTTGGTTTCCGCGGCGTTCGGCCCGAAGCCGGCATGGGCGAAGCCGATCGGACGGCCCTCGTCCTCAGCGACGATCAGACCTGAGTAGTCAAAGTAAGGTTTGGACAGGACGCAATACTCGAACAAGATTGGCGAGCGGACATGATAAGCGCCTCGACCCAAGGCGGACTCGTTCCATATCTCCATGAGAACCGGGGGATCAGTGTTACGAAAGCCGCGAAAATTCATCTCATACCTGTCCCCGACCGCGGCGATTTTGGTCAGGTTCGCGTGCCGGTCCGCTCCTTGATCCGAGTCACGCTATTATAAACCGCACCGAACGTATCGCAAACGACCGATTTTCCGCTGTCGGCTTTTGCTCGGGATGGGACCCCCATGTCTGGACCTCTCATGCTCCGATCGTCTCTCTTGGTCGCTTTGATCACCACCCCCCTCGTCGCGGACGATTGGCCTCGATTTCTCGGTCCACAGGGCAATGGCCATTCGTCGGAGCGGGGATTGAAACGAAATTGGCCGCCGGACGGACCAGCGAAACTTTGGGAGGTCTCCACCGGATCGGGATTTGCCGGTCCCGCGATCGCCGGGGGCAAGCTCATTCTGTTCCATCGTCTCGGTGAAGAGGAGGTCCTCGACTGTCTGGAGGCCGACACGGGCAAGAGAATCTGGCGCCACACCACGCCGACCGGATATGTCGATGATTTCAATTTTGACCATGGTCCTCGTGGAGTCCCGACCATCGCCGACGATGCCGTTTTCGCCTTGGGTGCGGAGGGCCGTTTGATCTGCCGCGACCTTGCCACGGGCAAGCTAAATTGGCAACGCGATTTGGCCCAGGATTACGCCTTCAAGAAAGATTACTTCGGCGTCGGTGTCTCGCCCCTCGTCGAGGGCGACATCGTGGCCGTGAACGTCGGTGGGCGAACTGCAGGCGTCGTCGCACTCGACCGACGCACCGGGAAAGAGCGCTGGCGTGCGAGCCAGGACGCTGCGAGTTATTCGACCCCCGTGGCAGC
>CAKZUU010000284.1 GCA_937922175.1 uncultured Gemmataceae bacterium | reverse complement strand
CCCTTCCGTCCCCGAGACGTCGATGGCGTGCTGCTCAGTCACGCGCATATCGACCATTGCGGCAACTTGCCCAACCTGGTCAAGCAGGGCTTCTCGGGCCCCATCTGGTGCACGCCGCCCACACGAGCGCTTGCGGCCGTCATGCTCGGCGACGCCGCCAAAATCCACCAGGAAGACGCCGATTATCTCAATCAAAAGCGGAAACCCGGTGAGCCGAAAATCGAACCGTTGTACGACGGTCGAGATGTGTTTCGTACCCTCATCAAATTCCAGGCTATCCCCTACGACAGGCCGATCGAAATTTTACCCGGCATCGAGGCGACCTTCGTCGAGGCGGGGCATTTGCTTGGCTCGGCAATGATCTCCTTGCGACTTGATCAGCGGGGGCGAGAGAGTCGCCTGACGTTCACCGGCGACATCGGTCGCCCCGGGACTCCCTTGCTCCGTGATGCCGCGCCCATCCCCGCGGGCGATCTGATCCTCTGCGAGAGTACCTATGGCGGACATACCCACGAGATGGTGAGTGAGACGGTTGATCGCTTGGGCGAAGTCGTTCGGCGAACCGTGGAACGCGGCGGGAAAGTCATCATCCCCGCCTTCGCCGTTGGACGGACTCAGGTCATCGTTTACTTTCTTCGACAGCTGAAAAGTCAGGGTCGCATTCCGAACGTCCCGGTCTTTGTCGATAGTCCCATGTCGGTGCGGGCGACGGAGGTATTTCAGGCGCACACGGCCTCGCTGGACGAGGAAACGCAGGGATTTTTGCGTCGGCATCCGGATCTGTTTGCCCCGCCGGCGGTCACGTACATCGAGAGTGTGCAGGACAGCATGGAGTTGAACGACCGGCCGGAGCCGTGCGTCATGATTTCCGCCAGCGGCATGTGCGAAGCGGGCCGCATCCTCCATCATTTGAAGCACCACATCGAAGATTCGCGGAACACCGTCCTGATCGCGGGGTATCAAGCCGAAGGAACGTTGGGGCGACGACTCGTGGAGCGCCATCCCGAAGTGCGCATCCTGGGGCAGAAGCGACAGGTCCGCGCGGAAATCGTCGTCCTGAACGGGCTGTCAGCTCATGTCGATCAGCCGGAGTTGCTGGCGATGCTGCAACCTCTGGTCGAGCGGAACCCCAAGATTCGCCTCGTGCACGGGGAAAGCCACCGGGCTGAAGCCTTGGTTGAGGGGTTGCGTCGCCTGGGCTTCACCAATGTGTCGGTCCCGACACTGGGCGAGGAAGAGACGTTTTAAGGGATGAGCCGAGGGAGCCGTGATGATCGGTCACGGGAGGGAGGGAGGTGAGGGTGGCGTCTCGAACGCTGGCCAGACGATCTCAGCCGCTCGCCGTCGCCATCGCTCGTCGCCAGTGACGCCCGCTTGAGAGAGGTCCCAAGGCTGAAAACCGATCCGTGACGCGGGGGAATCAGGCCGCAGGCGGAAATCGCCCCGGGTCGGATCCAGGAAATGCGGATCGGCGATGAGAGAACCCGCATCTTTGCCTTGTTTTTGCCACTCACCCCAACTCAAGCCAAGAAACTTGATCTCGGCAGCATCGGTTCGCCAATAAAGGTTTCGCTCGATACGAACATTGCCGCGCAGCCACGGGCCGGTCATCAGTTCGCCACGGTCAAAATAGACGATGTTTTGCACGAAATCGAAGGAGCGATGCGACTCGGCTCGGGTGAATTGAAGTTGTTGGTCCCGGGCAAAGGCGAAGATGTTGTTGCGGACGACATTTTCTTGGCCGTAGTGCTGGTGGAATCCGCCGGACTTGGTGTGGTGGACGAGGTTGTTTTCCAAAACGATGCCGGACGAGCCTTCATCGGTGTACAGACCCCAACCGCCGTACGTATGTGAGTACACGTCGTGAATGTGATTCCCCCGGATCACCGTGCCGGGAGAGGGGCCGAGCGTGTAGACTCCCCCGAGGTCGCTGAGCCAACCCCACCCGAGATGGTGGATATGGTTGAATTCGACACGATTTCGGGCGGCTCGACTTTCCGCATACCCCCAGCGCCATCCCACGGAGACGCCGGTGTAGTAAAAGTCAGCGATGTCGTTGTGTCGGATGACGTTGTCGCCGCTCTGTCCAATCCACACGCCGACCGCACAGGGGAACAGCCGTCCGCCGTGGCGAATGATGCAATTCTCGACGGTGATGTGACCCGTTTCGTCGGCGGGCAACGCCGGGATGTTGCCCTCCCCGATCCGGATGCCGCCGGCACCCAGATCGCTGACTTCACAGCGACGGATGGAGCAATGGCGGCAACCGCGGCGGAACCACACCCCATATGTGCCGATCGAGCTGATTTCGCAATCTTCGAAATGAACGTTTTTCGCTCCGTCCACCCGGATGGCGGCATCGAGAGTGGCAGCGGCCTGCATCGGACCGAAGCCCCTCGGGGGCGTCAGCCATTGAGAATGACGAAACGTCAGACCGCGGAAGACCAGATTTTCGACGACGGGGCCGTTTCCGCCCATGCCACAAATCTGGACAAGCCCCGCGGCCACGGGAGCTATCACCTCGGCTCGGGATGGATCCTCTCCCGGGCGGGGCAAGTAGCGTAAGCGGCCCTCAGGAGAGAGATACCACTCACCCGGCTCGTCCAAGGCCTTGGGGGTGTTTTCCAAGACGAAGCCGGTTTGGCTGTTTAGCGGATTCCAAGGCTTCATCCCCTCGCCTTCGACGACGAGGGTCGATGACGCGGCATCCCACTCCGCGAGGAAGCGCCGTGTGTTGTCCCATTTGTGATAAGCCATGATCTGCACGGCTCTTCGTTCCGAATCGTTCAGATCCTTCAGGAAGGCGGCGTCCTCCGGCGGAATCGTCAAGAACTGCCGGGCGTGCTGTGCCCGGCGATTGACGACCGGTCCGGTCGTTTCTTCGCGGACGTGCCGCAAAAAGGAAAAGAATTTGTTCGGATGCCGGGCGCGAATGGCTCTTCGGCCATTGACCCAAAGTTGCTCGAAGCGCCAATCCGTCGGAAGCTGGACCGTCCACGAGCCATCCGCTTCGACCCTCCATCCCTCGATGGAGCGTCCCCCGCTGATGACGGGTCGCGCTCCGGGAGCCGCCTCGAAGACGGTGTGGCTGTCGTGGGTATCGAAAAGCCAAGGTTCGGTGAGCCGATAGGTGCCGTCAGCGAGAACGACTCGAACCGGTTGCTCGGCGGAGCGAGCCGTCTTCCGGGCTGCCTCTTGGGCAGCGGCGAGAGAGGCTTTGGGTCCGTCAGTACGATCGGGACGAGGTTGAGGGAGTCGACCGGACCAACGATCGTCACCATCCGGGGCGACGTAGACAACGCTCTCGGCGCCGACGGCTGACCCTGCCGCCATCAACCATAGCCAACAGCACCATTTCATGACGAGGCACTCTGGGGCGGGCGAAGCTGTTCGATTTCCGGCAGATCGTTGAGGCTATTCAGTCCAAAAGTTTGAAGGAATTTTCGGGTGGTGCCATACAGCACGGGCCTTCCGAGGGAGTCATCCCGGCCGACAATGCGGACCAGCCCCTTCTCCAGCAATTGTCGTAGCATCTCGCCACATTGGACACCGCGAATCGCCTCGATGTCGGCCCGCATGATGGGTTGACGGTAGGCGATGATGGCGAGGGTTTCCAGAGCGGCAGGAGAGAGTCGTGGTTCGGGATGTGTGCGTCGCCAGCGTGCCAGCCAGGGATGAAATTGTGGTCGCGAGCGCAACTGCCAACCGCCGGCGATTTCCTCGATCTGGAACGCTGTGCCATCCGCGTCGTACATCTCTTGCAACCGCCGGATATGTCGGGTCACTTCTTGAAGGTCGCTGAGTCCGACCGCTCGGGCGAGTTTGCG
>CAKZUU010000283.1 GCA_937922175.1 uncultured Gemmataceae bacterium | reverse complement strand
CTCGGACGTGCCCTGCCACCGGGACGGTGGTCCCTCGGAAAGGCACGGTCGTCCGGCCCACGTTCCTCCGTACTTCGCGAGTGCCGACAATATGTCCGTGCTGGAGACTAACCCGACCGGTTTCCGCCTTTCGTCGATGATGACGATACAGTGAACTTGGCGCTCGATCATCAGCCGAGCCAAGTCCAGAACAGGTGTCCGCGGAAGGGCCGTCGCCGGATCACGAGACATCCGGTCCCGAACACTTTCTTGGGGCATGTCCTCTGGGCAAATGACCTGCCATTCGGAATACACACTCGGATAGGTCAGCGGGACATGAGCTGAGGTCGTTGAATCTCTCAGAAAATCCGCCGAAGTGAGCATTCCAACCAGGACCCCCTCGTGATTCACCACGGGCGCTCCAATTCGCCGATGTTGCACGAGACGGCGTACTGCCTCCGAGAAAGGTAAATCCGACGGCAAACACAGCAAGTCGGACTGCATGATGTCGCCGGCGTAGAGTGCGCTGAAGGAAGTGAGAGGACGCATCGTCACGGCCCTCCTCGGTGGGAAGATGCAAGGAAGCATCGGACCAAATTGTTCCTAAGGTTTTAGCAAATAACATGCCAAGGCCAAAATTTCCAACAACCTCCTGCTTCTGCTTCAACTCCGCCCACATCTGTCGATTTCGCAGTCCCCTCGGAGCGTTTCGCTACGGTCCAACCTTTGCTCAGATCCTGCGAAGTCCCTTTGGGATGTTTGAACTTCTGATACACTCACGAAAGTCGTGGATCGACCGAGACGCCTCTGTTTTTGAGGTGCGGCCATGATTCGGAACATCCTCGTACCGCTGGACGGCTCCAACTTTGGCGAGCAAGCATTGGATTGTGCCATGATGATCGCAAAACGCTCGGCAGCTCGGCTGCACTTGGCGCATGTGCGGGAGCCGCTCATCGTCGCCGATCCTCTGCTGCAACACGCTCTGGTCGATATTGAGTCGCCCGACGAGGCGCGGCAGTATCTCGACGGACTGATCGGTCGGTTGCCTGATCCGGATCTTGCGGATCGTGCCCAAGCGGTGGTTTTGGAGGGTGCCGTCGGTGAATCGCTTTGCGACTACTCCCTCCGCCATGATATCGATTTGGTCGTCATGACGACGCACGGCCGCGGTCCTTGGGCGAAATTCTGGGAAGGGAGCATTGCCGAGACGCTCGTGAGAACACTCCCCGCTTCGATCATTTTGATTCGTGCCACCGACCAAAACCCGAGCGTCGAGTCGTCGTTCTCGCCGCAGGGGTTCCAGCACATTCTCATGCCGGTTCAAACGATCCCGCCCCATCTCGATCTTGACGACACCGCTTGGGAAATCGCACGGTTGTTTCGCACACGGGTCACTCTCCTGCACGTGCAAAATGTCGCTGCGGCCAATGGGCGGAGCGATGCAAATGAACCGACCGGTACCGAGGCGACCTCCGAGCGGCGTCGTGTCGAATCGGCGGAATCGAACGATGCATGGCTCGAGCATTATCGAGAGGAAGCGAGGAGTTGGGAGGTTATGATCGAGCTCCGGTTTGCGGAGCATGTTCTGCCCGCCGAAGCGATCTTGGGGGAGGCCCAACGAATGGGATGCGACTTGATCGCGATGGAGACCCGTTGCCGATCAGGACTGTCTCGTCTGGTGCAAGGGAGTACGGCGGACTGGGTTGTGCGTCATGCTTCGGCACCGGTTTTGCTGCACTGCTCTCGACATCCGAGAGAGAAGCCCTCCGATGCGGTAGGTCGCTGAATTTTTCGCGGCTGGATAAATTTGTGGATAGCGACGCTCTTCCTCAGGGGTGACCGATGAATGATGAACGACATGTCGGGGACGAATTGGTGACGGTTTATGAGGCCCCCAACGCAGCCATCGCTGGTATCATCGCGGGTGTCCTGCGGAGCGCCGGCATCGCCTGTTCAGTGGCCGGGGAAAACCAGGCCGGTTTCCCGGGAGTTCCTGCCGTGGCAGTGACCGTTTTGGTTCGTGCCGAAGACCTCGATCGCGCCCGACAGATCATTCGCCAACATGAGAAACTCGACGAATCGACCTGAGCCGAAACAAGGCGTTTGTTAGCGGCGGAAACAGACGAGCTGCGACAACAAACAAAGACTGGGACGTCCTGAAGGGTTCGGGTCAAAGGGCGGCTCGCCGGCCGGGCGATCGTTGAACAATACGGCTTGGTTCGTGGCAGGCACCTGCCGTCGGCAGCATTTTGGCAGGATTGCAGCAATTGTCGGGATTCAACGCCTCGCGGAGTCGGAGCATCCACGCCAGGTCTTCTGGATGGAAGAGCTTGGGCATCAAGTCGATCTTCTCTACCCCGATGCCATGCTCGCCCGTCACACTCCCCCCAAGCTCGATACATTTCTCCAAAATTTCGTGACTGGCATCGAGCACCCGTCGCACCTGGTCGGGATCGCGCTCATCGAAGAGCAAGATCGGATGGATGTTTCCGTCGCCCGCATGAAAGACGTTTGCAATCTGAATTCGATACTTCTCACCCACGTGTTGAATGAATCGAAGCATCTCCGGCAGACGAGTACGGGGAACGACACCATCTTGGGTACAATAGCTTGGCGCCAGCCGCCCCACTGCTCCGAAGGCTTGTTTTCGACACTTCCACAGCAACTGACGCTCGTCCGCAGTGGTTGCCCGACGGATTTCCCGGGCCCGGTTTCGTCGGGCGATTTCGACCATTTGATGTGCCTGTTCATCGAGACCGGCCTCAAGGCCATCGACCTCCATAATGAGAACGGCACCTGCGTCGAGAGGAAAGCCGAAGTGAAAGGCTGCTTCGACAGCTCCCAGGATCAATTGGTCGAGCATTTCCAAGGCGGCAGGAATGATCCCGGCGCCAATGATGTCGCTGATGCACTGAGTGGCGTCATCGACGGTCTCGAAGACGGCAAGAAGTGTCCGATACGCCGCGGGATTGCGAGTCAATCGACACCAGATTTTTGTCACGATGCCTAAGGTTCCCTCGGACCCGAC
>CAKZUU010000282.1 GCA_937922175.1 uncultured Gemmataceae bacterium | reverse complement strand
CGAATCATTGTTTGATAATTGGAAGATGAAAAGCTTCCGACCCGCGACCGGGGGCGTGTTGATTACCGACTTCGACCGTGATGGCATCCTCGACGTCCTCATTACCGACCTGAACGGTCTGTTCCTCTACCGTGGTTTGGGTTCGGGCCAATTCGCTGACGTGACGACCGAGTCGGGTTTGCCTCGACGTGCCGCCGCTTATCCCGCTGCCTGGGTGGATATTGATGGCGACGGCTGGGACGATCTCATAATCGGCCGCGCGGTTTGGCGCAACGAGCAGGGGCGCCGTTTCAGCCATTACACCTCCCGTTGCCGATTGAATCTCCCCGCGGATGCATTGGGCATCGTGGTGGCAGACTACGATCGCGATGGACGACTGGATTTGTACGTGGTTCGCGGAGGTCAGCCGGGGAGTGGCTCCTGGCTTGATCCCTACAGTGACGACCCGCATGGGAACTATTTGTTTCGGAATAACGGCAATTGGAGCTTCGACGATGTGACCGTCTCCGCGAAGGCCTCCGGCGGGCGACGATCAACCTTCAGTGCGGCTTGGCTCGACGCCAACAATGACGGCTGGCCCGACTTGCACGTGATCAACGAATTCGGCGACGGCGTGCTGCTGGTGAATCAACGCGACGGGACCTTCCGGGAACAGCTACTCGCCGATCAGCCGGCAGACTTCGGCAGCATGGGTTTGGCCGTCGGCGACATCAACAACGATGGCCGCATCGACATCTATTGCGCCAACATGTACTCCAAAGCCGGGACTCGCGTCATCGGCAACATGCGGTCGGATACTTATCCGGCGGAGGTGATGGCGAAGTTGCGTCGTTTTGTGGCCGGCAGTCAGTTGCATCTCAATCAGGACGGCGATAGGTTCGAGCAGGTCGGCACGGCGATGCAGGTGGCGGCGGTTGGCTGGGCTTACGGCCCCGCTCTGGCCGATCTGGACAACGATGGATGGCTCGACATTTACGGGACCGCAGGCTTCATCAGCCGCGATCGCGATGAACCGGACGGCTGAAACTGCGTCTGGCTAGCGGTCGTCTCCCAGCCGTGCGACCGCAACGCCGTTGTCCCCGTGCCGGGACGTCTCGACGAAAAGCTCCGAGAATTCTGGGTGGGCAACCCGTGGCAGATCGTCGCCTTCGGGCACAACCTTAGTGCCTTCGAGCGAAATCGCGCCTTCTGGAATGTCGCCGGGCAAAACTTCCTGGAGATCAGCTATCTCACCGGTGCCGATCACGATGGCGATGGTCGTTGCGTGGTGGCCGCTGACTTCCGAAACTCAGGCCAACTCGATCTCATCGTGCGACAAGCCGGAGGCGGCCCCCTCCTTTATTACGAGAATCAGATGCCTCGCCGCAATTACCTCAGCATCTCGTTGCGGGGTACAACGAGCAATCGTCGCGGCATCGGAGCGCGGATCGTGGCCACGGTGGGCGGTCGGTCCTTGGTTCGGGAACTCTTTCCCGCCAACTCCTATATGTCGCAGGCGCCGGCGATGGTCCACTTCGGCTTGGGCGAGGATGATCAAGTCGATCGCCTCACCATCCGTTGGCCCTCGGGGAAAATCCAAGAGTTTACAAATCTGCAAGCCAACCGGCACCTCCTGATCACCGAAGGCGATTCAAATGACGCGGCCGCGGTCGTCGAGGTGACGCCGGGTCGCGTCATTGCGCCTTGATTCTCCCGTCACGCTGAATCACAAGCACAGAAGAAAGGCGACGATGTCCCTCTTCTCCTGAGGCGTCAAGCGGGTCTGCAAGATGATGTTGAAGAACTCGACGACATCCTCCAGGGTGGGCAGGCGTCCGTCATGGAAGTAGGGCGGCGAATCTTTGATTCCGCGGAGGGAAAACGTCTTGGCCCATCCTTCCGCTCGGCCAGGATAAAACTCTTCCACCCGCAAATCGTGCATCATCTGGTCGAGGTAGAAGGGCGGCGGATGACAGGTCGCGCACTTGGCCTTGCCGTGGAATAGTTGCTCACCGCGAAGTTCGGACTCGGTGGCGAGTTCGGGGATCAGTCGTCCCAAGCGGTCCAACTTCGGAGCGGGCGGAAAGGCGATAATCGAGTTGAAATCACCCATCCGGTTGGTGGAGACGCGATCGAGTTGCCGTCCCCCGATCTGCGGTTGCAAGCTGATGTCGCCGTCGAAATATTCCTCGACCTCGGCGAAATGATCGGTGGAGCGGATCGAGCGTTTGAGACTGAGTTGCAGGTTGTTATGGTTGCCCCGCAAACTCGGCGTATCGAGGCGGACCCGAGCCAGCGTGGGACGGGTGGCAGGGTCCATCTCGATGGCTCCATTGGTATGCCCGTTGACGTGACAATCGAAGCAAGCCGTCCCGCGCGTCGGAAATTCCGTGACCCGGTGCTTCGTTTGGTTGAACCAGGTCGTGGGGAATTTTGTCACCAGCAGCCGAAGCCCCTCCATCTGTTCCGGGGTAATGATTCCGTCGAACAGCTCCCGGAAGTTGGCCTGTGTGATTTCTCGCCCTTGGGACACATCGCCCAGATCAGGCCGAGTCGTCAAAAACAGCGGCGGAGGAAACTCGGGGAGGTAGGCATCGGGAATGTCGAAATCCACGTCGAACCGCTCGTGCTCCGGATGCCGTTTTGTCCACGACTGCGGAAACAATTGATGCCCGGTGCTGTGAAGCGGATGCGACAGAGGCCTCATCCCTTCGGGGAAGAGATCGCGCTCACGGATCTCTCGCGGCGACAGGGCGGCCAACTCCTCCCAACTGCTGATTCCCTCGGGCAGACGAATCACGGGGCCGACGGGGATCGGCTTGCTGCGGGTCATGGTCACGTCGGTTCGCACTTTCCCCGTGAAGTCGTATCGTTTTTGCATGTATTTTTGCCGCTCGGACATCACCTTCGGTTTCATGTCGCGGCACTTGCGGAAGAAGTGGGCGAAATTCCCGACCTCGTCCACCGAGGCATAACTCGAGGTCCCTCGCCCGCCATAGCGGTACAACTCCTGCGGCGGAAGCTCGCCCGCCTTTAACTCTGGAAACGGTGGCAGAACTTTCCCCGCCGGTTGGTATTGTGGGTACGGCTTGTCCCAATCGGGCGCAAACGCCGCCGGCGTATCGGGCATCAGGTGGTCTTTGTTTACCTCTACGGCCTTCGGCAGATTCTTCGGTGCGACCTGGCCACCGACGACAGAACGTTCCTCTGCCGCCATCGGCACGCGACTGACTCGGGGAAGGACGAAGCCGATGATCACACCGACTCCGACCAGCGCGGCCGGGGTTACCCAGTTCTTGCTTCGACCCATGTTGAACCTCAAAACTCGTGACGACAAAAGATAAAAAAGTCCTGAAAGGGGCCATCGAATACATGGCCGAGGACCGAATCGGTTTGACGAGCCGATCGGTAGTCTGTTGCCGGATTGTATCGTCGCTCCGACGTCGATGCAATGATTCGCGTGGGGAACTGCCGGTCGGCTTACTGCTCGGTCGGGTCGGGGGGAAAATACGATGCCTCGTTGGAGTTGGGTCGTCGTGGGCACGGCAGTGGGGTTCGCCCTGCTTATGGTCTTCACCCGTTGGCTGTCGTCGCGCTGCACCGGCTCCATCGGTCTGGTCGATGGTCGCCTCCGCCCTTGCCCGGACAAACCCAATTGTGTCTCGTCGCAAGCGATCGGGATTCACGCCATCGAGCCGATCCGATTTCAAGGATCGCCCGAGTCGGCTTGGAAGTGTTTGATCGACCTGCTCCGCCGGCTGCCCCGCCTGCGCATCATGACACAAACCGATTCGTACCTGCACGTCGAAGCTCGGACACGTCTTTTCGGCTTCGTCGATGATGTCGAATTTCTCCTAGGCGGCGATGTCATCCATGTGCGGTCGGCGTCGCGTTTGGGGTACTCCGATTTGGGGGTGAATCGGCGACGGGTGGAAGCGATTCGACGAGAATTTCACCGGCACTGTCACGAGGCGCTTTCAGATCGGAAGTCGTGATCAAAAAACGGACGGAAAAATAATTTGCTCATTGGAAATGATTGGCTAAAAGTGCCTAACTTAATAGTGGCAAGACGGGGTGGTTCGCGGTGGACTTCGTCCGTGCTTGCTTTTTGCCCAAGGCCCGCCGATGTGTCATGAACCAACTGGACCACCTCCTTCAGCGAACCAGCCGGACATTCGGATTGGCCATCCCAAAACTCCCCGAACCGACTCGTTCGGAAGTTACCATTGCTTATCTGTTGTTTCGAGTGGCGGACACATTGGAGGATGCGGCTCGATGGAGTCGAGCGCAACGACTCCAATCCTTATCCGACCTCCGAGCGATCCTCCATCGGGGCAACGTTGACGAGGCGAGGGAGCGGGGCCGACTCTGGGCGGAGGCCATTCCCATCGCGGATGACGGTTATTTGGAATTGCTTCGGGAGTTTGGAACTGTCCTGGCGGCTTGGTCGGAGCTTCGTGAGCCTTCGCGCGAGTTGATCCGTGAGCACTGCCTTCGGACGGTGTCCGCCATGTCACGATTCGTGGAGTTAGGGGCCCAGCGTGGCGAGCTAATCCTGCGAACCGTCGAGGAGTTGCAAGCCTACTGTTATGGAGTGGCCGGCATCGTGGGCGAGATGCTGACCGAATTGTTCTTGCTTGCCTGCCCCGACCTGGTGACAGAAGCGACGACTTTGCGCTCCCGAGCGGCACGATTCGGTGAGGGGCTGCAATTGATCAACATCCTCCGGGATTCGTTGGCAGACGCGCAAGAGCGGCGATTTTTCCTGCCCGAGGGGGTGTCGGCAGAGCGTCTGTGGGAATTGGCCGAGGCTGACTTGCAGGCTGCGGAAGACTACGCCGAAGCGTTGCAACGCGGTGGGGCGCTGGTGGGAATTGTGGAATTCGCGTTGCTGCCCATTGCCTTAGCGCAGGCAACGCTGGACAAAATGAAGACGCACGGACCTGGAGTGAAGATCAACCGAGCCGAGGTGGCCCGCATCGGCGAAGGGGTGCGAGCCGCTGCCGCCGCCGGTGTCCGATGTCGCCTTGGCGTGGCGCGACTGGCCTGCGCGGAGGAAAAGGCATGAGCTTGAGGGTAGCGATCGTCGGTGCGGGGCCGGGCGGTCTGGCTGCCGCCCTGATTCTGGCTCGCGCCGGCTGCGATGTGCAAGTGTTCGAACGTGCTTCGACACCGGGTGGACGGACTTCTTCCCTGTTCCTGAAAGGTTTCCGCTTCGACCTTGGTCCGACCTTCTTCCTCTATCCCCGCATTCTGAAGGAGATCTTCCGCACTGTCGGCCGAGACCTCGAGGACGAGGTGAAACTAGTCCGTCTCGACCCCATGTATCGCTTGATGTACGGCGATGGATCGACGTTGGACGTCACCAGCGACGTCGAGCGAATGGAGCGTGAAATCGCTCGATTGTCGCCGGCCGACGCATCGGGCTACGTCCGATTCATGGCGGAGAATCGAGCCAAATTTAACCGATTTCGCCCCTGCTTGCAAATGCCCTTTGGGGGTTGGTCCGACTTGCTGCGTTGGCCGGTGCTGCGGTTGCTGCCCTGGCTTCGACCCTGGAATTCGGTGGATGGCGAATTGCGACGCTACTTTCGCGATCCGCGTGTCCGACTCGCGTTCACCTTTCAGTCGAAATACCTCGGCATGTCTCCGTTCAAGTGCCCCAGTTTGTTCACGATCCTCTCGTATCTGGAGCACGATTTCGGTGTGTATCATCCGGTCGGTGGCTGTGCCGCCGTGACCGCCTCGATGGCGCAGATCGCGACCGAGTTGGGAGCGGAGATCCGCCTGAATGAGCCGGTCGAGCAGCTGTTGTACCAAGGCCGCCGGGTGACGGGAGTACGGACAGGCGACGGAGAAGTCGTTGCCGACGCGGTCATCATCAATGCCGACTTCGCCCGCGCCATGACTCGATTGGTCCCGGACCATCTTCGCCGAAAATGGTCCAACGCTCGGATCGCGCAGAAAAAGTTTTCGTGCTCCACGTTCATGCTGTATCTGGGGCTGCGAGGAGAGTTGCCAGAACTGAGACACCACACGATCTACTTGCCCCAAGATTACGAGCAAGTCATCGCGGACATCGAAGTGAATCACCGCCTGTCGTCGGATCCGGCGCTGTATGTGCAAAATGCCTGCATCACGGACCCGGAGTTAGCTCCGCCGGGTCACAGTACGCTGTATGTTCTGGTCCCGGTGACGCACCAGCATCCGAACGTCGATTGGATCCGCGAGACTCACCGTTTCCGCCTTCGTGTTCTTCGCCAGTTGAGCGAGCGCCTGCGGATCCCCGACCTGGAACGGCGGATCGTGGTGGAGAAAGTGGTGACTCCGGCGGATTGGGATGTGGGGCATGAAATTCACCTGGGTGCAACATTCAACCTGACCCACAACTTGGATCAGATGCTGCACCGACGACCACACAATCGCTTTGAAGAGTTAGAAGGGTTATACCTCACGGGGGGTGGGACCCATCCCGGGAGCGGGTTGCCCGTCATTTTTGAGTCGGCACGAATTACGTGTCGGTTGCTTTTAGAGGATCACGGCCAAGCGACCTCATGGTTGGATCCTTCGCCTAATGGCCACGCCGTCCATGAGTCGGCTCGTCTGTGTCTGGGGAGATCAGCGTGACAGACCGATCGGTACAATGCGTGGCGGTGGTCGGAGGTGGTCTCGGCGGATTGGCCGCCGCGTGCACCTTGGCGGGCCGGGGATATCGTGTCACGTTGTTTGAAAAAAATGCGTGGCTGGGCGGAAAAGCGGCGGTCTGGGAGATCGACGGCTACCGGTTTGATCTGGGACCGACAATCTTGACCCTGCCTTCCGTCCTGGATCGCATCTTTGCCGACACCGGTGCTCGACGGCAGGATTATCTCGACCTGATCCGCCTCGATCCGCAATGGCGCTGTTTTTTCGACAGCGGCCGAGTTCTCGATCTGACCGAAAATGTCGAGTCAATGGCCCAGCGATGCGAGACTTGGCAGCGCGGCTTGGGAGACGGGTATCGCCAATTCATGCGTTTCGCCCAACGAATGCATCGGATCTCGGATGCCTTTTTTTTCTGGCAGCCGATTGATCGTTTCTCCGAGATCGCGTTTCGCATGCCGCGAACGTCGCCGGGACTGATCCGCGATGCGCTGGGGATGCGGCTGGGCCATTCGGTGGCTGGCACGGTAAGGCGTTTCCTGCCGCAACCTGAAGTGGCCCAGATGGTCGATCACTTCACACAGTACGTCGGATCCGCCCCGGACCGTTCACCCGCAGTCTTGTGCGGCATCGCTCACATGCAGACCACCGAGGGAATCCATTATCCCCGGGGTGGAATCCGGGCCGTCCCTGATGCTCTCGTCCGACGTGCCCAGGAGCTTCACGTGGACCTGCGTCCCGGACACGGTGTCAAGCAGCTGCGAACGGATTCGGGGGGTCGAGTCACCGGCGTCATCACCGACGACGGCCAGGCTCATGATTTCGACGCGGTCGTCTCCAACATGGACGCTGTTCGCACCTACCGAGAACTGCTCGGCGGGCACGCTGCCGAGACTTTCCTCCGCCGACGCAGTTACGAGCCGGCTTGCTCGGGGGTGGTTTTGTATCTGGGGCTGGATTGCCGTTATGAGCAACTCTGTCATCACAATTTCGTTTTCTCTCGCGACCCGGAGGAAGAGTTTGAATGGATCTATCGCAAGGGCGAACCGGCACCTGACCCGACCTGTTACGTGTGTGCCCCGGCGGTGACCGAGCCCGAAGTGGCACCATCGGGAGGGGAGTCGTTGTACGTTTTGGTGCACACGCCATACTTGAGACCCCACCACGATTGGTCGAAGATGCTTTCCGAATATCGCCGAATCATCCTCGACAAACTCGCGCGAACAGCGAAGCTGACCAATCTGGAACGGCACATTCGCGTCGAGCGGGCTTTGACGCCGCAGGACATCCACGAACGATATTGGCCCCTGAATGGAGCGATTTACGGACTGGCCAGCCACGGCAAATTCTGGGGAGCTTTCAAACCGGGAAATCGCCGCTCCGACGTGCCGGGTTTGTATTTGTGTGGCGGATCAGCTCATCCCGGACCCGGTATGCCGATGGTGCTGATGTCGGGCTGGATTGCCGCCGATGCCCTCGATCAGGACGCCCGTCAGGCCACCTCGCCGCGCGTCGTGGCGGCCCAGGCATGAGCGACGTCAGCGACCGGGCGGAATCAACGGCCGATTTCAGCCTCGCGGACAAAGGCTTGGTTCGTCACTGCCTCCCTGCTCATCGGCGGGCGCAATCGGTTCCGTCTCGGATGAGAGCGAGTGGGGCAGCCCGCCAACAACAGATCGTTCCTCTCGAGTCATGAACACGGAGAATTCTCGCCGTAATCCGTTTAAGCGCAGTCCCCGGAATCGGATGCCGGGGGACAAAATCCTACCAACTCGCTCCGTTTGGTTGTGCCGATGGTTTACGTGGTACACGCGAAAACATATGAGGCGGCATTTTCATGCCGTTCGGGTGGCTCGCCGCGGTCGGCCGCCGCAACCGATGCCTGATGGTCCGCTCCTGTTCGTGACGAATCATCCGTCGTGGTGGGATCCGCTATTCGGCCTTCTCTTGGCCGATCGCTTCACATCTCGCCAACTCTTCGCGCCGATCGATGCCGAGTCGTTGCGTCGCTTCCCGTTTATGCGTCGGCTGGGATTATTCGGAATTGATTTGCAGTCGCTTCGGGGAGCCCGGACATTCCTGGAAACGGCCCTGACCGTGTTGCATCATGCTGAAGCCGTCCTTGCCGTCACGGCCCAGGGGGAACTGACGGATGTTCGCGTCCGGCCGGTGGTGTTGCGGCCCGGAGTTGGCCACCTTTGCGCTCGGCTGAGTCAGGGCACGGTGATTCCCTTGGCGTTTGAATATTGTTTTTGGAATTCCCGCTTGCCCGAAGCGCTCGTGTCGTTCGGCGAGCCCATCTCGATCGTCGCTGGGGTCTCCGCGGATGCGTGGACTCAGCGGCTCGCAACGGCACTGTCGGAAACGCAGGACCAACTCGCTCAAGACTCGCAGCAGAGGAATCCAGCCTTGTTTGACACGCTCTTGGGAGGTGGCACCGGGACCGGCGGTGTCTATGATTGGTGGCGTCGCCTCCGCGGCTGGTTCACCGGGCGCCCTGTCACGGATGAGCTACCATGAACGCCCTGACTTTTCTCACCGCCGTCGCGATGCTCCTTGCGACCGTTCCTGCGCTGATGATCCTGAACAATCTGCGGCTGTTTCGCGTGCCGATCGCCCAGACCGGCCGACGCCGAACCCCCGTCTCGGTCATCATCCCCGCTCGAAACGAAGCCGCGAACATCGTCCCGGCGGTGCAATCGGTGTTGGCGAGCCGCGGGCTTCAAGTGGAGATCGTCGTTGTCGATGACCAATCCACCGACGAGACGGCGGACCTGGTAAGGCGGATGTCCGAAGGTGATGGTCGGGTGCGCCTGGTCTCCGCGCCGAGCCTTCCTCCCGGCTGGTGTGGAAAACAGCATGCGTGTCAGGTGGGTGCGGATCACGCCGTCTACGACCGCTTGGCGTTCCTCGACGCCGACGTGCGATTGACTCCCGATTGCCTCGCCGCCCTCAGCGATGGGCTCGACGGTTCGCAGGCGAAGTTGGTGAGCGGCTTCCCTCGTGAACGAACGGGCTCGATCGGCGAGCACTTGTTGATCCCGCTGATTCACTTCATGTTGCTCGGGTTCCTACCGATCTCCCGGATGCGGCGAAGCGCTCACCCCGCTTATGCTGCGGGTTGCGGCCAGTTGTTCCTGGCTGACCGCGAAGCCTACCGGACGACCGGCGGGCATGCCGCCATCTCGGACTCGCTGATGGACGGCATTACCTTACCCCGCGCTTTCCGCCGCCGTGGATTCCTCACGGATGTGGTCGATGCGACGCCTCTGGCCGAGTGTCGGATGTACCACGGGACCCGGGCAACATGGAGAGGATTAGCGAAGAACGCCATCGAGGGAATTGGTGAACCTCGCCGCATCTTGCCAATGACCGTGGTATTGTTTGGCGGCCAAATCTTGCCGTTGGGTTTGTTGTTCGTCACGCTTCATCAACCGATCCTCTGGGCGATGAGCCTGTCAGCCCTGTTGATGTCGTGGGCCGTTCGCGGAGTCATGGCGTGGCGCTTCCGGCAATCCCGGATCAGTGTTTTTCTGCATCCTTTGGCCGTGTTCGTGTTGCTGACCATCCAGTGGGTCAGCCTGGTTGGTTGGCTGTTCGGTGCGAAACGTGAATGGAGAGGCCGGAGTTACAAAGATCTCCCCCAGCGCCCCGCCGACCTTTCCTCGAACCGAACCTAGCGACTGGGCCGAGAATTGGTCAGTGCTCGGCCGGGCGTTGGCATCTTCGTTTTCTCAGCGATCAGCCCGGCAAGATAATGCACGGGGTCACGTCGTCGGCGAGCCGTCTCGGCGAAGGCTGCATAATCGCCCAACTGAGTCGCCAGCTCAAAGGGGCTGGGGCAAGGCAGCCCTCGTTCATCTTCCATCGCGAGAAATTCCTGAGCGATGCGAAGGGCGTCGGCCGGACGATTCAGTCGGAGCAGCAGCTTGACGACAACCGCCGCGCTCAGAGGATCGGGTCCGTCGGCGTCGGCCGTAATCTTCGCTCGGAAATGGTCCACGGCTCGGTCCACATCGTCGCCCAGCAAGGCCCCCAAATACACGTCCACGTCGAAATACACGGCATCGAACGGCGCGTGACCAGGATATTGCAGCGCCGGCGACAGCCGCTTC
>CAKZUU010000281.1 GCA_937922175.1 uncultured Gemmataceae bacterium | reverse complement strand
TGTGACCGCCGCGCGAAGCCAATTGATGGATGCCATCGTGGAAATCGACGAAAGCCTGATGGAGAAATACCTCGCCGAGGAACCAATTTCCGCCGAAGAGATGATGAATGCCATCCCCAAGGCGATGGTCGAAGGTTCGCTGATTCCGATTTTCTGCCTCTCGGCGCGGAAGG
Organism: uncultured Gemmataceae bacterium; assembly: GCA_937922175.1. Taxonomy (GTDB): domain Bacteria; phylum Planctomycetota; class Planctomycetia; order Gemmatales; family Gemmataceae; genus CAKZUU01. The sequence goes on along the minus strand of CAKZUU010000281.1, from coordinate 3,685 downwards.
ACGTCGGCGTGACGGAATTCATGGAGGCGCTCGCCGATTTTGCGGTTGCTCCGACTCAGGTGCCTGCTCGGCTGGCAACACCTCATCAAGGGGGCGACCCGGTCCCGGTCCGCGTTGATGTCGGGGGTGAGTTTGTCGGTCAGGTCTTCAAAACGATCAACGATAAGTTTGTCGGCAATCTCAGCTACATCCGCGTCCTCTCCGGCACACTGACGCCGGACAAGCACCTTTTCAACTCCCGAACCGGAAAGGAATCGAGAATCGCCGGCTTGCTCCGCATTCAGGGGAAGAACAACTCCGCGGTGCCCGAAGCCATCGCCGGCGACATCATCGCGGTGGCGAAGGTCGAGGGATTGCACATCGGCGACACCGTAACGACCTCCGCTCAGGGCGTCAAACTACCGGTCCCGAATTTCCCGATGCCGATGTTCAGCCTCGCCGTCGAGCCGAAGGCCCGGGGAGACGAGCAGAAAATTTCGGGCAGCCTGGCGAAAATCCAGGACGAAGACCCCACGTTTAAAGTCCATCACGACCCCTCGACGCACGAATTGGTCATCAGTGGGACGAGTCAACTGCACTTGGACATTATTCAAGCTCGGCTGAAACGCCGATATGACTTGGAGATCGTGACGAAGGAGCCGCGCATCGCCTACCGCGAAACCATCTCCCGAGAAGGTGCGGGTGACCATCGGCACAAAAAACAGACCGGCGGGCGTGGACAGTTCGGCGAAGTCCACCTGCGAATCTATCCTCTGTCGCGTGAGATTACAGACCAGAAAACGCTCGAAGAGCAGTTTGCCAACAAGACTCGCTTCGAGAAAATGCGTGCCGTCCATTATCATCCCAAAAATAACTTCGCCTTCATCGATCACATCGTGGGTGGCACGATCCCGAATCAATTCATCCCGGCGTGTGAGAAGGGCTGTTTGGAGCTGGTCGAGCAAGGGGCCTTCGCGGGCTATCCCATCCAGGATGTCGCGGTGGAAGTCCATTTCGGCAAGGATCACCCAGTGGACAGTTCCGAGGCGGCATTCAAGACGGCCGCTCGAATGGCCTTCAAAAAGGCGATTCAGTCCGCTGGACCGCAACTTTTGGAACCGATCGTGACCCTCGAAGTGACCAGTCCCAGCCAGTTCACGGGCGGAATCCTCGGGTTGTTGACCACGAAACGGGCTCGAGTCGAAAACCAGGACAGCCTTCCGGGAAATTTGACGGTCATCACTGCGAAGGCCCCCCTGGCGGAAGTGACTCGATTCGCGGCCGAACTGGGCGGCCTGACCCAAGGGCAGGGAAGCTACACCATGGAGTTTAGCCACTACGACGTTGTTCCCCCGAATGTCCAACAACAAATCGTCGCCAAGGCGAAACTGGCCGCCGACGAAGACGAAGATTAAAAACTTTGCTACGCTGCTACTGGAGGGTCGGACGAGGTTGCCGAAATTGGGTTCGGCAAATGGGTTGGTCGAGTTCCCTCCACCTTTTAAGGAGTCTGCGGGAATTTACCGATGAGCAAAGCGCTGATCGACTTTATTCAGAATGAGTGGTACTTTTTCTTCCCCTTGTTGTTCATGTCGATGACGGCTTTTGCCTTGATTTTCTGGCGTTTGTTGCTGAATCAAGGTGCCAAAACGGATATGGGGGCCTTCCTGCCCGTGTTCCAAGCGATCTTGGAAAAGGACGGGATCGAGGCGGCCCGACAGTTTGCGGCGACGCAAAGCGGTCTGATTCCGAGGAAATTGTTCGTCGCTGGCTTGGACAATGCCAAGCAGGGTCCAGCGGCGATGCGCCGAGCGATGGCCAACACCATCGAATTAGAGATCCTTCCGGAGCTGAACTTTCTGTTACCGACGATGTTGTCGATCGCCAAGATCGCGACGATGATCGGCCTGTTGCTCACGGTGATCTCGATGATCGAAACGTTCGGTGCGATCGGAGAAGCCGTGGCGGCCGGCGAGCAAGGCGGTGCCGGGGCGCAGGCAGGGAAGATCGGTTTGGCATTGTTCGCGACGGCGATGGGACTGATCACAGCCATCCCGCTGGTGTTTTCACATGTGCAGTTCAAGGCATGGATCCACAAGTTCGAGCTGAAGATGAAGAGCGCGGGGCAGAAGCTGATTACGCTCGTGCAAAACTACAAAGAGAATCCTCCGACTCAGCCCGCCGCTCCCGCTCAGGGCCAGGCGGTCCCTGGCGCCAAGAAGGCGACCGAGGCGGTTGGAGGAAAGCGAGTTTGATCCCGAGCCACGGACGCAAGCACCGGTGTGTCGGGCCGATCAGGGGAGTATGCCGGGACGATGACCGCCGCCAAGAAGTATCTCTTCGACGTCTGGCTGACGCAGGGAAAAACGGTCTACCGCGACGTTCCCTATGAAGTCGTCACCGATTGGCTGCAACAAGGGCGATTGCTCGGCGAAGATCGGATTCGCCCGGCCCGCACGGAAGATTGGTTTCTCGTGGAGAAAGTTCCCGCCTTTGCCGGTTTCATCCCCAAAGACAGCCCGTTGCGCACCGACACCCAAGCTGAGGCCATGGAACCCGTCGAAACGGGTTTCCATTGGCGAAACCCGGATGAGGAAGAAGAATCCGACCCCGACATGATCCCGCTGATCGACGTCAGCCTGGTGTTGCTCATCTTCTTCATGATGACCTCGACCGTGTCAGTAATCGTCTCGCGGATCAAGGTGCCGGAAATCAGTGATGCTCAGGTCACCGAGAACGTGAAGATGATCTGGATCGGCATCAACTACATCTCGGACGATATGCCGGCCCGATACTCGGTCAACGTGAACAGCGATGATGGGAAGACGGCGGAGAACGATTTGAATCAGGAGCAGGCCCTGAATCGTGTCCGCGAAATCCTCGAAAGGACGAGCGACATCCCCGAGATTCGCCTGGCGGCACACCAGCAACTCAGCTTTGAACTGATCCGCGATATGGCGGTGCTTCTCGAGGAATTCAAGGCGAAGGGCAAAGTTCGTGTCATCAAGACCGAAGTCGGGGAACGCAAACGATGAGCTGGCAAGTGCGGAAGCAAGGGTCGCCCACGGCGACAACCGGCCTGAACGCTCAGCAAGTGCTCGAGGGAGTCAAGGAAGGTGTTTGGGAGGTCACCGACGAAGTGCGGGGGCCAAACGATGTGACGTGGCGGCCCTTGGAGTCGCACCCCGTCTTCGAGGAGGCCATCGCCGAACTTGAGGCCGCCGCTCCTCGACACCACGATGTCGAAGAACACTTGGACATGAATCCACTGATCGACGTCGCTTTGGTGTTGTTGATCTTCTTTATTCTGACCACCTCATACGATGCGTTGCGGAAAGTCATCGACATGCCGACGATGTCACGCAACAGCAAGGGAATCAAAACTCTCGACGAATCCCAGGCAAAATCGGAGTTCGTGATTGTCAACGCGACGCTCGGTCCAGACAAGAAAGTGCTGTACAAGGTGGACAATCAAGAAGTGCCCGAGCAGCACCTCAAAACTGCCATCGAGGTGGGGGTCGCGCAAGGTCGCAGCAAGATGATCATCGATGTTTCCGATGTGAGTTGGCAAACGGTGATGAACATCATCGATGCTGGCAAACAGGCCCGCGTCACGAAGTTCATGATGCGTGTGCCGAACGAGCCGAACCCATGACATCAGCGATGAGCAGTCGATCGGTCAGCGCTGCTCCACCACGCGAATCAC
>CAKZUU010000280.1 GCA_937922175.1 uncultured Gemmataceae bacterium | reverse complement strand
AGAGGTAGAAAACATTCGAGTAGCGAACGAGGATGTGTATTCCGGACGACGACTCCATGCCACTCTCGCCCCGCCGGAGGAGGAAGGTGAGTCGGTCCAACTTGAACTTTCGAGTCCTCGTTGGGGCTTGGTCGGGCGGGTCGACGCTGTCCGTCGACGGGATGGGCAGTGTATCCCTTACGAACACAAGCGTGGTAAACCTCGACGGGCTCTCGACGATGGCCGACCCGAGCCTTGGCCGTCGGATCGCATCCAAGTCATCGCGTATGCCGTTCTCCTCGAAGAGGCTCTTGGAACTCCCGTTCCGGAAGCGCGCATCCGCTATCATGGTAGTCAACAGACCGTGACCGTCACGATGACTGCGGACGCGAGGGAGGAACTTCAACAAGTCATCGAACAGGCTCGTCGAGTTCGACGGTCGCTCGAGCGGCCACCGATCACCGCCGACGAGCGCCGCTGCGCGAAATGCTCGTTGGCTCCCGTCTGCCTTCCGGATGAGGTGCGATACGAACGACCGCAGAATCGACCGATTCAATCTCTATTTCCGCCGGATCGGCAAGGTGCTTCCCTCCACGTGGTTGCGCAAGGAACATTCATCGGATCAAACGGCAACTCCGTCGTGGTTCGACATCCGGATCTTTCCGATACGCGATGTCCTGTTCATCAACTGGAGGCCTTGTTGATCCACGGCTATTCACAGATCTCGACGCAAGCCGTTCGACTCTGCGCCCGGAATGATGTTGTCGTGCATTGGCTGACGACCTCTGGGCACCATGTCGCCAGTCTCGTGCCTTCCATCGGCCAGGTGCAACGTCGAATCCGCCAATATCAAGCCCTAACTGATGAGGAGACCTGCCTCCGGTTGGCACGCGCTCTCGCGTTAGCCAAGGTGAGCGGGCAATATCGTTATCTTCTTCGTAGCAGCCGGTCACAGCCGTCCCTGCGGCATCAAATGGCTTCACCACTTCATCACTTGCAGGACACCCTCAAGCAGATCGCGCGTGCAGATCATCGAGATTCCCTTCGCGGACTCGAGGGCGCTGCTGCCGTCCATTACTTTGCTGGGTTGCGACTGCTTCTCAATGACCGTGTCCCCGAGGAACTCCGCTACGTCTCGCGGTCCCGACGCCCGCCGCTCGATCGGCTCAATGCCTTGCTCAGTTATGGTTATGGTCTCCTTCACACCGCTGTCATGCGAGCGTTACTCGCCTCGGGTCTCGAGCCAGCTCTCGGTTTCTTTCACACGCCGCGCTCTTCCGCCTATCCGCTTTGTCTCGATTTGATGGAACTGTTCCGCGTTCCATTGTGGGATCTCGTCGTTATTGGCTCATTGAATCGCGGGCAATGGGATCCTGCGATGGATTTCCAAGTGACGACCGCGAAAATCTGGCTAAGTGAGGCTGGACGCCGCAAAGCGATCTCTCTCTTCGAGTCCCGCCTGCAAGATTCATGCAAGCATCCGATCCTGAATTGCTCGATTTCCTACGTGCGACTGATCGAACTGGAAGCACGATTGCTCGAAAAAGAATGGACAGGTGAGCCTGGGCTCTTTGCTAAGTTCCGTCTTCGATAACTTTGGGTTTCCTCCGATGAATTCCTTCCGTTGGTGGCTCATCTGTTACGACGTTCGCGATGCTCGACGGCTCAAAAAATGTGCGCGACACATGGAGGGGTACGGCGAGCGAATCCAGTTTTCGGTCTTCCGTTGTTGGTTGAATCGGTCCAACTTGGAGCGAGTTCGCTGGGAACTGACCGAGATTCTCGCCCCGGAAGATGACGTCATTTTCGTTCCTTTGTGCCGGTCTTGTTCCGAAGGCATCGTGGTTAAGTCGGGAGCCGAGACGACGTGGCCGCCCTGCCCGCCAGGCTTTTATGTGGTGTGACGGGGGGGAGGCGACGGCCGTCCCGATGTGCGCTACGAAGCACTGTCTCCCGAAGGCCCACAAACCCGCGGCGCGGCTTCTCGACGAAAATGAGATGACCGTCTTCCGAATTTTTCTGCGTGGCCCAGGGCAGGGGGCGATCACGAGGAATGGTGTTTGACCAGCAAACAGACCGGGGGAAACACGGGGCGGCATTTATCACGGTTGAAACGAAACCAACGATTTGATGGAAAAATTTTTCCCTTCCGGCTCCTCTTGAGCTAGATTTGAGGGATGCCCTGGACCTTATCAATTTCGGCATCCTTTGAATATTCGGAGTAAGCTGCGATGGGGATGTGGAACGCGAGCGCGGGCTTCGGTTTGACCTCGACACAAGCGTCGGCGGAAGGCTCATACAGCTTATCTCAAATCATCGCTGCCCTGTCGTATGCGTTGGACATCACTGAGGGGCAACCGAAAGGGCATGCGGCACGGACGTGCATGATCGGCATGCGGATCGGCGAGGCACTCGAATTGTCGTCAAACGATCGGGCGGCACTCTTTTATGCGCTGTTGCTGAAGGATGCCGGCTGTTCGAGTAACGCCGCGAAAATGGCTTACTTATTCGGTGCCGACGACCGCCAATTAAAATTGGACGTTAAAACCATCAATTGGCAGAAAGCCGGTGAGAAGCTCCGTTACATTCGTCAGCACGTCCTGCCCGAAGGGACGGGTCTGCAACGACTCCTGAAGACCGCTGCCTTGATGTTACAGGGCACGCAGGCAGCGAAAGCGCTGGTCAAGACTCGCTGTGAGCGGGGCGCGGAGATCGCCTTGCGGCTGGGTTTTCCTGAGGCGACGGCGGAGGCGATTCGCCATCTCGACGAACATTGGAATGGCAATGGCCACCCCCACGGACTTCGGGGCGAGGAAATTTCCTTGATGGGGCGCATCGCATGTTTGGCACAGACGGTGGAAGTGTTTTTCACGCAATTCGGTGAAAAGGCAGCTGTCGAAGTGGCTGCCGCCCGAAGCGGCACATGGTTTGACCCCCAATTGGTGCGGGTTTTCCTCGACGTCAGTAAAAATTCCGATCTTTGGCGCGACCTCCGCGAACCTGATCCGATTCAATCGGCC
>CAKZUU010000279.1 GCA_937922175.1 uncultured Gemmataceae bacterium | reverse complement strand
AACGCGAAGGTCGGCGATTGGCTGGACCAAGCACGGCGAGCGCTGGAGTCCGCGGCAGAGCCATCCGCCGACCATCGATGGGCGGACTCGCTGACGTTCCGTCCGGGACGTCGACTCGTCGGGGCAGACGAGATTGATTTGGCGATCGAGGTCCGCGAGTTGTACCCGACGGACATCGAGACGCCCCAAGACGTATCCCTGTCTGTGGAAGTCGGCGGTGCAACGAAGCACAAGTACTTCCTTGCGAAGGTACCAACGCAGATCCGATTCCCACTGACCGATGTTCCTGTCGGCGATCACTGGTTGCGCTGCACGGTGCTGATTGGCAACCGATCGCTCGTGGGACGACAGTGCTTGATCTCGAAAGTGGAGCGCTCCGATGACCGGCTGGCGTCCTTGCGGGACGCGGTCCAGACGTTGGCCGGTCCTGCTTCGGTGGAGTCGGCAACACTGGCGTATCTAGGACGATTGCTCAGCGATTTACGTGCGGGACAAGTGTTCGAGACCGATTACCCGGGAGCGCGTCTTCTTCAGGAGATGGAGGAGGTCCGCGGTCGCATCAACCAAGGAAAGACCTTTTACGATCGTGAACGACCCGGCGAGTATTGGTTACGCATTCCCGTGGGTCGGGGGCAAGAAACCGTCCGTTTCTTTGCCCCCCGGGTAAAGGACAACCGATCGCCCCGACCGTTGGTCGTCGCATTGCATGGAGCGGGTGCCAGCGAGAATATGTTTTTCGACAGTTATGGAAATGGAATCACGAAACGAGAGTGCGAACGCCGCGGTTGGTTCCTCGTGGCGCCTCGATCCGGAGGCGGTTTCGGCGTTGGCGGTCCCCCAAACGTTGTGGGGATCGTTGATGAGTTGGCCAAACGCTACCCGATCGACACCAAGCGGGTGTATCTGGTGGGCCACTCGATGGGTGCAGGTCAGGTTCTCGCCATCAGTCAGCAGAGCCCGGACCGGTTTGCCGGTGTCGCAGCCTTGGGCGGCGGAGGGATGATCCGCAAGCCGGAAGCTTTTCAATCGCTACCAATTTTCTTCGGGATGGGCACGGACGACTTCCTGATTGGCTCGACGAAGCGGCTCGGCGATTCGCTGAAGAGATGGAACATCCCGCGATTGGCGTTCAAGGAGTATTCTCACGTGGAGCACATGATGATCGTTCGCGAAGCCATTCCGGACGTTTTCCCGTTTTGGACGTCGGCTCCGTGAGGGGTCGGGCGGCGATGTCGGTGATCAGAACCAACCAGCATTGGCTCCCTAGTATCGCGCTATGTCCGATCGTAGGCGATGACCTCCCAAATCGCGGAGGATGGCGGCAGCACCGTCGAGCAACATTTTCAAGTCGCTATTGATCGCAATAAATTGCCAGCCCTCTTCGATGCGAAGCCGAGCTTCCTCGGCTGAGAAGGCGTGGAGCCCGGGAGCAACGCCATGTTTTCCGCACGATTCGAGGATATGTTGCATGGCCTCCTGAATCATTTCAGGAGACGGAGGGCGACCGTCGGCGCTTCGCATGCTCGCGGCCAGATCGTTCGGCCCCACGAAGATCGCATCGATCCCGGGAACGGATAAGATCTCGTCGGCCCTTTGAACAGCTTCGATATGTTCACATTGTAAGACGATGAGAATCTCATCATTTGCGTGAGAATAATACTCGCTGGCAGTTGTGTCGAAATTCAAAGCATGTTGGTTTCCGCCAACACTCCGCGTTCCCTGTGGGGGGTACAGACAAGCGGACACGGCGGCCTGGGCCTCCTCACGGCTGTTCACCATCGGCACGACGACACCGTAGGCCCCATTGTCCAAAACTCGTTTGATATGATCATGTCGATTCGATGGAACTCGGGCGAACACCGGGCAGTTGGCATCAGCGATCGCAGCCATCAGAGACGTTGTCGTCTCCATATCGACCATGCTATGTTCGATATCAATATTCAGCCAATCGAAGCCCGACCGTGCGAGGAACCGGGCCGCACAGAGATTGCCCAGTGAGAGCCAGGTCCCGACTTGAGGTTTCCCCTCCTTCAAGGCTCGTTTGACACGATTGAGTCGCATGCTTTGTCTGCCTCATTTCCCGAAGACGAAGTTTGACATACCTGTTGCCAAACGGGTCCATAAACTTCTTTATCGAACGGGGGACAACCCGTTTCCAACTGACCTAACTCGTTATTTTTGGCCCGCATCAGCGCTGTGCAATAACTAAAGGTCCGGCAGATTCGGCGACGATCCATCTCGCCCTGATCGCGCAATCGTCGGGGCCAATCCGGTTGCGCGAGCGATGCCCGACCGAATCCCACAAAGGTCACTCGACCATCACGAATGTTCGCCGCTCCCGCCGCTGGTAAGTACTGTTGCAAATAACTATAGCCGCTACCGACCACGAGCAGGTTCGGGTATCGCGCCTGTACCTGGGCCGTCAAACGAAAATGTCGGTCAACGCCAATGAGAGGATGTTCCGGAGGATCATAACCATCCGGCGGCGGATATTCAAAAGGTCGGAGAAGATGAGGTGAGGTGTACGGATTCCCCATACTCACATTGACAAGAGACACACCTAATTGCCGCATTTCTCCAATCCATCGTAGAGGTTCCTCCAAATCGGGAACTAACGGATCCGTGTCACAAACACCAAATGCG
>CAKZUU010000278.1 GCA_937922175.1 uncultured Gemmataceae bacterium | reverse complement strand
TGCTCGACGGGGTGGCTGATGATCCGATTCGTGCGATCGCTTTGTTCTCTTCCTCGACGGGTCGGTTGGGACGCCGAGGACAGTGCGATTACGCAGCGGCAAACGAGGTATTGAACAAATTGGCACGTTGGCTCGCCGCTCAGCGTCCGGGCTGCCGCATCGCATCGATCAATTGGGGACCATGGGAGGGTGGCATGGTGACGCCGGAGTTGCGGCGAGTGTTTGAATCCGAGGGCGTCGGCCTCATCCCATTGCAAGCAGGTGCCGAATTCTTGCTGGCGGAATGGTCCTGTTCCGATGCCGCCATCGAGTCGATGGTTTTCGGTCCCTCATTGAAAGCCGTCCCACCATCGGAGCTTCAAACCGACAGGTCGCCGGGGACATCATCCGGGGACAAATCAACGCTCGATCTGGTGTGGACACGAACGGTTTCCATCGAGACTCACCCCATTCTGGAGTCTCACGTTCTCGATGGTCGGGCGGTCGTTCCGTTTTCGGTACACCTGGAGTGGCTTGCCCACGCCGCGATGCACGGTCAACCGGGGATCAGCTTCGTCGGATGGGACGATGCCCAGGTTCTTCAAGGAATCAAGGTCAGTGGCGACAGCAAAGTCGAACTCTCGGCCGTCGCCGGTCGCCCCGCGAAGTCGGAGGGGAACCTGCACATTCCGGTGGAATTGCACAGCGAAGCCGCGGGCGGGCGAGATCGGGCGCTGTCTCGGGCCACCGTCGTACTGGGTCAACGACCGCGAGCGGAGGCCGACTCGAGGCCGCCTGATCTCCTTCTCTCATCGAACCCGAGTTTGTGGCGTCCCTACGATCGTCTGTTTCACGGCGAGCAACTTCAGGCGATCGAGCGAATCACTAAGCTGACCGATCGAGTCATCGAAGCGGTCGTGCGCACGGCCCCATCGCCCTCGCACTGGTTCGTCGAGCCGCTCAGGACCAGTTGGTTGGCCGACCCGCTGGCGATTGACGCCGCGTTCCAGTTGGCCGTTTTTTGGAGCATGGAAAAGCGCGGAGTCCCGGTCTTACCGACTCGTTTTCGGCGCTATCGTCAGTATGCCCCCAGTTTCCCTCGGACGATGGTGCGAGTCGCTGTTGAGGTGTTGATGGCCTCGGAAATCAAGCTGCGCGTCCAGATCGAATGGCTTGATGACGCGGGCAACCTCGTTGCGCGATTGGACGACGGCGAATTTGTGGGCGACGTCGGGATGGCTAACGCCTTTCGTCGGAATCGTCTGGTCCGCTCTGCTCCCGTGATGGTCTCATGACGCCCCCGAAAACTTCTGCTGCCGCCAACCCTTTGAGAATTGCCATCATCGCAATGGGGGGAGTCTTTCCTGGTGCGGCGACGCTCGCTGAGTTCTGGCAAAATGTCGCACGGGGTGTTGATGCCTCACGAGAGGTTCCTCCGGGGCGGTGGTTGTTACCCCCAGCCGACGCGATTCGATCGGGGGGACCCTACCTCGATCGGGTACCGCATTCGCGGGGCTATTACGTTGATGAGTCGACGATCACCACCCCAGACAACGAGGTTTGGGATCCTGTCGTTCGACTCGTGTGTCACGCCGGTGATGAAGTTTGGCGAGCGATCCGCACACGGCCACTCGATCTGTCGCGAGTCGGTGTCATTCTCGGCCATATCTTTCTGCCCACCGAAACGGCTTCGCGAATCACATTGCATCGTTTGGGCAGCGGGATCGCCTCGCAGTTGGGGTGGGATCTAAACCTATCTCCGCCCGATCCGAAGAACGGTAAAGTGGCCTCGCTGCCGGCCGATATTCTCGCGCGGCGGCTTGGATTGGGTGGGCCATGCTACACTCTCGACGCCGCCTGCGCCTCGTCGTTGTACGCCATCAAGTGGGCGATCGATGAACTTACATCGGGGCGTGCCGACCTGATGCTGGCTGGGGGAGCGTCTCGTCCCGATTGCCTGTATACGCAAATGGGGTTCGCGCAACTGCGGGCGTTGTCCCCCTCGGGCCGATGCTCACCCTTCGACGCTTCGGCCGATGGTTTGGTCGTTGGCGAGGGTTGCGGATTGATCGCATTGAAACGCCTGGACGATGCCCTCCGGGATGGTGATCCCATTCACGCGGTGATAACTGCGGTCGGCCTCTCCAACGACCGAGAAGGAAACTTGCTGGCTCCGGCGAGCGAAGGGCAACTTCGTGCGATGCGATCAGCCTATGTTCACGCGGGTTGGCAACCCACCGACGTTCAACTGATCGAATGCCATGCGACCGGCACCCCCATGGGTGATGCGGTCGAATTTGCCAGTTTGTGTCAACTCTGGGGGGAGAGGGCGGGTCGGCGAGCGCGGGCGGTGATCGGCTCGGTCAAATCGACTGTTGGTCACCTGCTCACCGCTGCCAATGCCGCCGGCTTGATCAAAGTACTCTGGGCGATGAAGCACGGCGTGCTGCCGCCGACAGCGAATTTTGAACGACCTTCGCCGCAGATACCATTAGCTGGAAGTCCTTTCCGTGTTCTCTCCTCTGCCGAAGAGTGGCAACGAACCAACGATACCCCTCGTCGAGCGGCTGTCAGCGGGTTTGGATTCGGCGGGATCAACGCGCACCTGCTTCTCGAAGAATTTATCGACCGTCGCCAAGAAACGTCGGTTCGCGTGCCGACGGCTCCACCGTCTGAACCTATCGCACTGGTTGCCGTCGATGCCGCATTTGGTCCGTGGTCGTCGCTCGACGCCTTTGCCCACCGCTGCTTCGATGACGATCGGTGGCAGCCGACGCCTTTAGCCAATCCGTGGCAAACGACGGTGACAACAGAGGCCATGCCACTCGAAGATGCGGGTGGGCCGTTGGGATACACCGTCGATCAGATCGAGATCGAAGAAAAGGCATTTCGCATCCCACCGCGTGAGATCACGGAAATGCTGCCGCAACAGTCGCTCTGGCTGCGCGTCGCTGCCGCGGCTTTGGGTCGGACGGAGAACTGGGAATCGCACCGTGATCGAGCCGGCATTTTCCTCGGGACGAATCTCGATTGGAATACGACCAATTTCCACTTGCGGTGGTGGGCCTTGGGCGAGGCACGACGCCGACGGAGATTGCTGGGGATCGCTGATCCTGCCGAAGAAAACGACGTGGAGCTACGGGAATTAGCCGACGCTGTGCATCCACCTCTGACGGCGGATCGAACGATGGGCGCTTTGGCCAGCATCGCCGCCAGTCGAGCTGCCCGAGCTTTCCGATTTGCCGGCCCGTGTTTTGTGTTGAGCAGTGATGATTGCAGCGCGGGATCGGCACTTGCGGTGGCCGTCCATGCGTTGAGAAAGGAGGAACTCGATCTCGCCCTCGTCGGTGGCGTGGATCTTCATGCAGACGTCCGAAACACCCCCACCAAAAAATCTTCTCTGCTGGGAGAAGGGGCAGCGGCATTTGTCTTGAAGCGACTCGTGGACGC
>CAKZUU010000277.1 GCA_937922175.1 uncultured Gemmataceae bacterium | reverse complement strand
GTCCTGAAGGCGGGGGCTTCGCCTTTGATGGGTCCTCCAAGGGAAATGCCTCCACTGCCGCCCGGTGTTCCTCCGCGATCGGAACCGTGTCGTCCAAAATCGTCAACTCCGTGACGGGTGGCTCACCGTTGAGACAACTCTTATCGTCGCACACAGGCAGGTTGCCCCGAAATCGAAACTGCTTCTTCCCCGGTGTCGCCTTTGGATGAACGACGAAAGTCATTCGCCACTCACCGATTCCCTCGACCCAGAGGATATCGTGGCCTTCGTGCCGTACCGGCGTCGCCTCGGGGTCGATAATCTCACCCACCGGCACCAATTCGCCATACCGTGGTTTCCGCAAGCTGCTCACCAATGCGTCGACTTCCGGATGGTTGCTGGTCTGTCGTGTCGGATACGTGTGAAACCCGTTCCGCAACTCGATCCTCATGATCCACGTGACGAGTTCACCGCGTTTCGCCTGGGGCGGCTCGAACCTCGCCGAGATCGTGGCGCGATCCGCAACTCCGTCGGCTGCCCAACACCCCACCCCAACCATCACGATGAGGAGCGAAATCGCCGGTCGCATTCTCTCCGTCTCCCGTTCGCTCGAAGTCCGGTTCATCGTCAAGCGCCACCTCAGCTCGCGATGTCTCTTATCCTGCTTTCTACTCTCGACATCTCCACCCTTGGCCCCTTCACCGGGTGCGGTAACGAACGACTTGCTGAATCCGAATGATGACCCGATCAACATCCTGCCGCAACCGCCTCTCGCCCAATGGTTCATCCATTTCAGGCTCGCCCTCGGCCCAAAGCCTGGTCGTGAGTCGCTCTCGCCCGGCCAACGGTTCGGCTACAGGAAGAGGATTGGGGCCCTTCCTATTTCGGGACCACCGGGGGAACACCTTTGAGCGGCAGGGTACTGACGGCTCGCGTTTTCAGATCCACGACGCGGATTCGATGGGCATTGGTGTCGGCGACGTACAGTTTGCCGGCGGCGTAGCTGAGTCCCGCCGGCTCGTTGAAGGTCGGGCCTGTCAGCCAACCTCCACGATCCCCTCCCACGAAGGTGCGTGTCTCGCCCGTCTTCGGATCGATTGTTTTGATTTTGCTGTTGTAAGTGTCCGCGACATACAACAGCCCGTCCACATATTGCACGGCCAAAGCGTGTTGCAGACGGGCCTCGTTCGCCGGACCATCCACATCGCCGAATACAAACAGCCCCTTGCCGACCAAGGTGCGAACCGTGCCGCGGCCACCGAAGGGGACGGCCCGGATGGCGCTCACCTCGCTGTCGGCGACGAACAATTCCTTGCCGTCGTGAGTCAGCCCGCTCGGTTGCGCGAACAGAGCTTCGAAGAGAGAACCATCGCGGATATTCTCACGGCCATCTCCCGCATACGGGTCGAGCCGATCTTGAACCGGGTCGTAGGTCCAGATTTGGTGATGGCCGGCCATCGCGATGTAGATCAGACCATCAGGTCCGAGCAACAGATCCCAAGGGCTGTTCATGCCCGTTCGGCGCGCTGGACCGCCGATCGCCCGATTCTCCCGATCCTGCTCGCCGATCCCGGCGACTGTGGTCACCGTTTGCTGTTTCAGATCCAAGGCACGAATTAGGTGGTTTTTGCGGTCCGCAACATACAGAACGTCGTCCTTCAGGCACATTCCCTGCGGATCATTGAAGCGAGCTTGTGTAAACGAACCATCCGCATTGCCCGGTTCGCCCGTACCAGCGATGGCCTGTTTATTCCCTTGCAGGTCGGTGATCACGATGCGGTGATTGGTGCTGTCCGCGATGAAGAGGCGATTGCCCTTTTCATCGGCAAGAATCTTGCCCGGGAAGTTCAGGGGTTGAACCAATTCTTTTTCGAGGGCAAAAGCGATGGGCGTTTCGTTCAGGGTCTTTTTGCGACGATGCTCGGCGATCAGACGACCGATGACCCGATCCAACAACTCGTAGTTGCCCTCGCCGCTGGCCGCGCCCACGAGATTCCCTTCGGGATCGATCAAGACGAGAGTCGGCCACGACTGACACCCGTAAGCCTCCCAGATTCGTTGCTCGGCATCGTTGACAACCGGATGTCGAATCTGATACCGAAGGATGGCTTTGCGGATGTTCTCCGTCTTCTTTTCGTTGTCAAACTTCGCTGAGTGAACGCCGATGACGACCAGTTGATGGGCGTATTTCTCTTCAAGTCGAGCCAAGTCCGGAAGAGTGTGGATGCAGTTGATGCAGCAGAAGGTCCAGAAATCCAAGAGGACGAGCTTGCCCCGCAGATCTTCGTGAATCGACAGGGGCTTGCTGGTATTCAACCAAGCGACTCCGCCGACCAGTTCGGGAGCTTTCTGACCGCGTTCTTGGGCTTGCAGTTCGTCATTGGGGAGAGGTTGTTTGGGAAGAGCGGCCCATAGGACGAAAAGGAGTGCCAGTGCAGTTGCGATCAGCCCAAGTCGGCGGAGGCGTGCGAACATGACGGTCTCCCGAGGGCGACGGAGTCACTGAAGAAATCATACCTTTCGGCCTCGACGGCGCGAATCAGATTCTGCCGCAGCATGACAGAGAACCGGATTCGCGCCCCTGTCCCGGCACGTCAGCGGGCGGGGGCGACACGCACTTGGGTCGAGAGCGAATAGGTCAGACCGTCGGCGTCGAAATCGACCTCCCCGAAGAGGGCAATGTATCCTCGTGACGGCGGGGAGATCGAAGCTTCCACCTTCCCGTTCTCGATGGCGGCGGGATGTTGCCGCCAACGCGACTGCCGAAAGTCTTTGCTTTCCGACAGCGCGACCCAGACCCGGGCAGCTTTGGGAGGAACCGTCGCGTCGATGCTCAACCGCAAGCTCGCGTCGTCGCCATCGCTATGTTTCCAGGTCAATCGGGGCATCGGCTTGCCCGAGATTTGGTACTTGACGAAAGCAGCCGTCGCATTCAACACGCGGGCCCGCGCCTTGATGGGGTCGAGTTGTCCCTCTTCGGGGCGCTCACTCAGGTCGTGCCCCGCATTCGGCACGATGCAGACAAACTTGTCTCCTTTCAAATCATCCCAATAGAGATTCAGCGCGTCAACGGTCCAGTACGGATCGTTCGCCCCGTTGACGATCAATTTCGGCATCGTGATCTGGTCGCGGTAGTGGTATGGATCAACCATCGACCACAGTCTCTTGGCCACTGGTGTATCCGGCATGGGGATGAGGTTTCGCTCGACGTAATCGTGCACCATCTCACTGGGCTTACCGTAACATGCCACTTGGTACTCCATTTGGGGCTTCATGTTCAAGACATCGATGACCATGGGGATGATGGCGCGGACACGCTTTTCGGCAGCACCGGTCAACCACGATGTCCAACCCCGCTTGGAGGCGCCACCGACAATAAAGTCCTTGACTTCGTGGTGCCACTCCTGCCGGGCGAATTCCTGAAGGGCATCCATCGCTTTGACCACTGATTTCACCATGGGAAACAGGAGTGGCCAGGATTCGTCCTGGCCTTGGCAATCCAAGAAGCGACAGAAGGTCTCGGCGATCAAAGCATCTTCCTTCTTTCCGCCGAACAGCGGCTGGTTCGGGACGCCAAAAACGACAGCGACCGGCGAGCCGATTCGACGGGTCAGCTCCAGGGCGACGGCGAACATCGCCCCACCGGGTTCGCCTCCTGCATTGAGGAGGAGCATGGTGTCAGCCGGTTTCACATCATCAGGGCTGAACACGACAATCTTGTGCTTCCAGTCCATGTTCTGCCAAGTTTGCGACACCATGTCGAGAGTGTAGACGGTGCCGTTGGTCAGCCGGGTTTTTTTCTCCAACTTCCAACGGTACGCGGCCTCCGGCTTGCGGACGTACTCAGGCAGCCCCGCCTGAGCGGAACAGGCAAGAATCAAACCAGCCAGAACGGCAACAGCCCCTCGACACTCGCACCGGCTCACAACGAACCCCCTTTCAACGGAGTAAAAAAAACAACGAAGCAGTGAAATTGTACGAGGAATGGCAAAAATTTCCCTTATTGAGTGAACATGGGAACGACCGACAGCCGCCGCAACGGCCGGCGACTCGAGCTCGCGTCATGGGCCAATGTGGATCCGCACCTTCTGGTTGAGGAAGGGAGGCTGGTCCGTCTCAAGCTCGATGCGGCACTCCAGGACGGGATCTTGAGGAGCTTGCAAGAGACCGACACCTTCGATCGCGCCGGTGGGATCGCGTTTGGGAAGAAAGCTCTTCCCGATTTTGACCACGCGCCCCTTCCATGTGGCCCCACTGCCCTCGGCATCTTGGACGACAGCGGGCATCCCCACTTTGACGCGGTGGGCCCACTCCTGTTTGAGGTCCGCCTTGACGATCAATCCTCCCTCGTAGAAGAGGAAGGCAGGTTTCACCGCCTGGTCGCCGAACTTGTGACCCGCCGAAACGAATGATTGCATGATCGTGCCGTCCGCTGGGGCCCGGAGATCACACAGATCGACCCCCAGGCGAGCCTTGTCTCGCAGCACGAGAGCCCGTTTGAGTCCGGCCTCGGCCTGCCGCACCTGGGCGGTGGGCTTGTTGGCCTCGATCAGGTCCAGACCCAAACGTTCCGCATCAATCGCGGCTTTCAATGCTTCGACGGCCAGTCGGGCGGCTCGAGGATCTTTCACTGTCGGCGGTAAAGAGACGTTGAGTTGGCGTGCTCGCTCCACCTCCCGTTCCAAGTGGTCCAACTCGGCCTGGGCGGCCGCCAGTTCCTTTTGTCGCGCTTCGATCTTCTTTAATTGGATTTCTCGCTGGATTTCGTATTTCCGCAAGCCCGCCTTCGCCTCTTCCAGTTGGCCTTCCGCGAACTCGACGCCGGCTTCGGTTTCCCGAAGCGTCTCCAGTGCCAGCTCCCGATCCATTCGGAGCAAGACTTGTCCTTTTTTCACCACGTCGTCGGTCTTGACGAGAACCTCTTTGACTTCCCCTTTGACCGATGGGATCAGGGGAACGATATCGCCTTCGGGCACAACCACGCCCGTCGCCACGACGGCGGGCGCTCGAGGAGGAGAAATGGGGGGAGAAGAGGCCGTCCGATCCGTTTGGCGCACGAAGATGGGCCCGTGGATGAGGCGGTTGGCACCCCCGACGCCCGCCAGCACGATCATCAGCAGAGCAACCCCGACAATGCGCAACCTGCGTGGCCGAGTCATGGCGGCATCTCCAAGCGGAAGCGAACTCCAGGGGGAGGGGTCTCATCCGGGGGTTCAGATTCCTGCAATCGGCCATCCTCCAAATGGAACACCGTATCGACGAACGGAACGATCCGATGATCGTGCGACACCACGAGGATCGTCGCCCCGCGTTCGTGAGCGGCAATTCGCAATAATTCCACCACTTGTTCGCCGTGTGCCCAATCCAAGGCGCTCGTCGGTTCGTCGGCAAAGACGAACTGAGGGTTTTTGATCAGCGCCCGGCCGATCGCCACCCGCTGCTTTTCGCCACCGCTCAATTGAGCCGGCAACAAATGACATTTTTTGGACAGTCCCAGGAGGGACAACATTTCGCGGGATCGCTCTCGGGCTTCCGCTCCAGAGACCCCTTCCCCCCAGCGAAGAACAATTTCCAGCTGTTGTCGAGCCGTCAACGCGGGAAACAAGTTATAACCTTGGAAGATGAAGCCGCAGTGCTTCAGACGAAATTGTTCTCGCTGCCTCGGCGTCAACTTCCACAGGTCCACCTCCTTGCCATTGACGCGAGCGAGAACTTGGCCCCTGTCCGGCTCCAGCAAACCGGAGAGCACCGCCAGTAAGGTGGATTTACCGCTTCCTGAGGGGCCCATCAAGAGGGCCAACTCGCCCTTTCTAAGTCCCAGGCTGACGTCCCGCAAGGCGTAGGTTCTGGTTTCGCCGTCCCCAAAGCTGCGCGTCAAATGAAATCCTTGTAAGACCGGCTCGTCACGCATGGTGGCGGATCTCAAGTCTGCGTCGTCGGGCTGCACCCACGCCATCGAATGGTTCTCACCGACCTTGGTCGCCTTCGGAACTCCCTCCAACACCAATTTACCGTAATAAATTCACCGGCTCGATCTGTTTCAAGGAACGAAGGGCAATGATCCCCGAAAAGATCGCCATCCCCAAGGTGATCACCGCTGCGGCTGCCATCAGCTCCGCGGACAGCAACGGCTTCACCCCCAAATGCGTCGCCAATTCGCCCAAGAAGTAGGTCGCGGGGATCGACACGATCACACCGAAGATGCCAATCCAGAAGGCTTGCGTGACGACGGTCCAGCGAAGACGCCAACGAGGGATGCCGAGAGCTAGCAAGATTGCGTATTCCCGCATCGAAGCCATGGTGGCAGCATAGAGCGTCTGGCTGGTGACGACGAGTCCGACCAGTAACCCCAAGGCTGCCGCATAGCCCAAGGCCAGTCCGCCTTTCGTCTTCAGCAACCAGTGCATCCGCGATTTATACGAGAACTCGTCCTTGGTGAACACGGACATGTCCGGCTGCTCTTGCTGAAGGGGCGATGACTTCAATTGCTCCACGACCAGCGACGCGTGTTTGGGATCATCGCACTTCGCCAGTACGTAAACGGTCTGGTCGGAGCCTAGTTTCATGATACTTCGCGCCGTGAACAATGAGCAAAAGATGTAAGGCCCGGCGATACTCCGCATCCCCTTGACCAAACCGACGACACGTACCGGCCGACCATTGATCTTCGCTGTCGCGAAACGCCCTTGTTCCAACAGTGCGGGCGCATGCTGGATGTCGAGCCGCTCTAATTCAGACTCATCGACGACGACAGCCCCCTCTTCGGTCAAGCGGTCACGCAGCTCTCGGGGCAGGACCTTGGACGGACCGATCGAGTCTTCGGTGAGTCGGCAACCGACGATAATGCACAGATCGGTCCCTCCGCCGGGCTTTTCCCAAAAGCTGAATCGCTGGATGTACGGTTCTACGTGCGTCACGCCCGGAAGCCCCGCGACACGCGACACCAACTTGCTCTCGCTGATCGGTTGCCCGGTATCCACGCTCAGGACTTTTTGTGGACCAATCCAGACATCCGCGTCGGAGCGATCAATTGGGATCGTCGAAATCGACAGCAACCCGAACAAAAGGCCACATTGGAGCGCGATAAGCAAGGCGCTGAACGCCACTGCCAGGATGCCGGGCAGGTAGCGTTGTCGATCATGCCAGAGAGTCGTCAGCGTATACGACATGGCTCCTAGGGACGATCAAACGGGTTGCCGTGCTGAAACAAACTCCGGCCGCATGCCTCGCGATACGCCATTCATCGGGGGCAGATCGGACAGCGGCTTGATATAGGTGTGGTGCCACAGTTGCGTCGCGGTCACGCCGACCAATCCCATCTCCACCGATGTGCGTGCCAGACTGCCGGGTCGCAGTCGGCGGAACTCTTTCCTCCAGCGCTGGACTTCCGCCACGTTGAAATATCCGGTTTGCCGCAGGGCAGACGCACTGAGGAGCGGTTCCACCCATCGCCCGGGACCGTCGGCGCTGATCTCATCGAAGTGGAAACTGTCCATCGGGGCGCGGAACATCGCTTTGCGCCGCCACGCGATGGATTTCGGCAAATAACGCTCCGACACCAGGCGGAGCAGATACTTGTCGCGGAAACCTCGCAATTTCCAACGAGGATGCAATTGGGCGAGGAAGGCGAACACCTCTTCATCCAGGAACGGATAGCGGGTCTCCACCGAGGAGTTCATGGCCACCCGATCACCCTTGCTCGCCAAGAGGAGTCCGGGGAGCATGACTCGTCCGCCGATCAGCAGGGATCGGTGAAAGGGATGCCAACGCCGCATTCTTTCCGTGTTGAGGGCCAGATCGCGGAAGGGGTTGTGGCCATCAAGCCGCTCCCACATTTCCGGGCTGAAAAAGCGAAGTTTGGACAAGCTCATCAACCCGTACACATTCATCCACGCATTGGGTCCGCCGAGCAGATCTTCGGTCTCACGGACGACGTCCTCGGAGAATTGGGGAGTTCCCGAGAACGCAAGGATCGCCCGCCGCAACCATCGCCCCAGAGGCAAGCCGGGAAGCGCATTGAGCGCGTTCATCAACCGTTGGATCTTGAACCACGGGTACCCCGCCAGCCATTCATCCGACCCTTCTCCGGTCAGGGCCACTTTGTACCCTTTCTCCCTGACCGATTGCGCCAACAAGAGCAAGGCGGCACAGGCGGTGTCGACGACCGGCACTTCGGCAGCGCGGATCAATTCTGGGTAGGTCGCCAAGACCTCCGCATGACCGCACCGAACGATGACTCGCTCGTTCGCTCCGACATGTTTTGCCACGACCGTCGCCTCGTTTTCCTCGTTGAGCGACGGATCATCCGCGATGCTGATGGTAAAAGTGGGGATCGGTCGGCCTAAGACCCGGCTGGCCAACGCGACGACCAACGACGAATCCACTCCCCCCGACAAATACGAAACGACGGGCACATCGGCCCGCAATTTCATCTGGACGCTGCGAAGTAACACCTCTTCGAATTGGTTCGTTAGCCGGCTCGGGTCGGCCTGACGGATCTCTTGGCCGCGATCCGGAAAATCAAATTCGTAAAACACTCGAGCTTGCGGCTCTTCCGCCTGACCCAAGCGAATCTCCAGGTACCGCCCCGGCAGCAACTGATGAATCCCGCGGAAACAGGTCACCGGACCGGGCGTCGCGAAAAACGTAAAGAGATGATTCAGGCCGTGGACATCCGGTTCCGGCGAGACCCAGCCGCTGGCCAGCAGCGCCTTGATTTCGGAGGCGAACAGCAGCCAGCGGGCGTCACCACGGCGTTGAATGGTCCAAAAGAGGGGGCAAATCCCCCAACGATCGCGGGCCAGCAGCAGCCGACGTCGACGCTCATCCCACAGGGCCAAGGCGAACTGACCCCGCAGTGTGGCCAACAACTCTGTGTCCAATTCTTCGTAAAGGTGAACCAAAATCTCGGTGTCGGTATGGGTGCGAAAGACGTGCCCGCGCGATTCCAGATCGCTTCGGCGCTCGGGGTAATCGAACAGTTCCCCGTTGTAAACGACGTGAATGGAGCGGTCTTCGTTCGAGATCGGTTGTCGGCCGTCCTGCAGACCGACAATGCTCAGGCGTCGATTGGCCAAGCCGATGTCAGGGGAGTCCAAAAAGCCGTCGTCATCCGGGCCGCGGTGAGTGATTGCATCTGCCATCCGCCGGAGAACGTCAGACGACGCCGGAGTCCGTCCACTCAGGTCAATCATTCCGGCGATACCGCACATTCGCTCGCCTCCGAAGGCTTTCTCGGCCGAATCACTCGGGATAAAGTTTTCGCACCTTCCTAGCCAGCAGCCGATCCACGAACCGGGGGGCCCACCGATTCACTCGCAACAACCATCGGGCTTGACGACCCACGTGAGTTTCCCGCCGATTTCGCTCCACCGCCTGAATGATTGCATCCGCGATCTCTTCTGGCGGTTGGGCTTTCTCAAACAACTGCGGCATCCGGCCCTCGTTGCGCAACAAGTGTCGGCCTAAATCCTCGCTCTTCACCAATCCCGGCAGTACCATCAGCACATTTACGTCAAACCGGGCAAACTCTCCCCGCAATGCTTCCGATAATCCCACCAACGCAAACTTGCTCGCACAGTGTTCCGACCAGCCTGGCAAGCCTCGCCGACCACAGAGCGAGGCGACATTCACGATCGTCGGCTGTCGTCCTTTCATCAACATCGGCAACGCTGACCGCATCATCTCGGCCGGAGCAAAAAAATTTACCTCCATCACCCGACGAAGGATGTCTTCGCTGGATGAGTCAAAATGGCCAAAGCTGGCAACTCCCGCGTTGTTTACCAACAAGTCCAAGCTGCCCCATCGTCGTCTCGCCTCGTCGAGCAATCTTTCCCGGTCGCCGGCCACAGTGACATCCGCCGCGACCGCGATGACTTGAGACGGGGCACGGCTCAATCTTTCCGCGATTGCTTGCAACGGCTCTACACTCCGTGCTGCAAGGATTAGTTGTACCCCACGACCTGCTAATCGTTCTGCTAAACATCGACCGATCCCGCGAGAGGCACCAGTGATAATTCCCCTGCGATCGCGCCATTCCCACATTGCTGACCCGTCGATCCTCGTCACCGGACTCCTACCGCCATCCCAAACGCCCAAGTCCTCGCATCTCTCTAGTCCATCGGATGTTTAGGAACGCGCAAATTATAGGAATCCCGTGACCCGATTGCGACACCGGTTTTCCCAGCCAGCTTGTGGCCTCGTCGTTCACCCCGGCTCACCACACTGCCGGGAAATGCCTTGGGCGCTCCCACGTCCGCGGGGTAACTACTTCCCCGAGAGTCGTCGGCGAACGTCTCGTCAGAGCGGTCGCACGCTCAACAAGCCAAAGCTCGAAGTGATGAGATGAGGATGTAAAGGGAGATGTCGATCCGGGGTCACAACGGAGAGAGCGGCGACCAACTTAACTGGCGGTCACCGCTTCCGCCCCAGCAAATCTAAGCAGCCGTCGAAATCGTGGCCGAAGAGAGCCGTTTTGTCAGCCTTCAGCCCTTCGCATATTCCATCAGGTAGCCATGGAATTGTTGTAGATGTCCTTCTTCGTCGCCCATAATCGTGATGACCAGGTCTTGGGTGACGTAGTCATCTCCTTCGCAGAGTCGGGCGATAGAGCGATAATGAGCGAGAGCGTCTTCCTCGGCCTTGATGACTCCTTTGATCACCGAGACGACATCGGTGGTGTCGGCCGGCGGTTGAAGATAGGTTTGTGTCATCGGGATTTTCTGGCTGCCGGGGACAGTGCTGCCCAGTTGCTTCAGTCGCTGCCCCAACTGCTGGGCGTGGCCGATCTCTCCTTGGATGTCCGCCCGCAAGGCTTGTTTGATGAAATCCGCACGCACGCCGTCGAGGTGGATGCTTAGCGAAAGGTAATTGACGATGGTCTCAACTTCCATCGTATACGCCTTGACAAGAGCGGCGATGATTTCGTCTCGTTTGCCTGACATGAATGAATTCTCCCCAGGAATTGGTCCGATCGTTCGCTTAGTTTTTCGCCGAGAACAATTGTTTGGTCTTTTTCGCCTCCGTTCGGACGACGAGGTTTGGGCTTTCCATCAATTTGTCGATGGCAGGGAAGAACGGTGAGTAATCGAGGTCAGGGTGTCGGCGGTGCAATTCGTTGAGGGCTTGCAACGTCGTCACCACCAGGAGCGAGGCTGACGAAGGATCGGCCACTTGGCGCCCCTCGACTTCGCCCCGGAAATTTCGCATCTGTTGCTCTTCGTCGAGCATCTCCAGAAGGATCTGCCGGACAGGTTCGTCCAAGGCATGAAGCGAGCCTCGTCGGGCCAAAGCGGCAGCAGCGTTGTATCGAACTTCCCATCCGGGAGGGCTTTTCGGCCCATCGACCACTGGGAGCGGCTTGCCTTGCCGGCAACCCGATATCAAGACAACGGTGACCAGAGCTCCGATCGCACCGCACCTGCACCCCACGGAGAGGCGGACGGACCCCATTCCACTTAGTTGCTCGCGGCGATTCATTCTCCGTCCTTCAACTCAATGCGGTTATTATGACCAGCCCCCAAATCCCGCGTCAGACGCAATAAAGTCTCTTCGGCCAACCTCTGCTCCTCCGGCGTACCCTCCCAAAAAATAAGGGCATGGGCCGTCTGCTCGCGCAGGAAAATATCACGCGGATCCTTGGCACATTCGGCCAGGGCAGCTACGACACCCATCGACTCGCCGGTCAAACCCGCCAGCGCTGTCCGGGCCCACTCGGCCATATCTCCTCCCGAAGCCGCGGCTGCTTTCAGGTTGCGGCGGACTTCCTCCTGTTTCGCTTGGGACAATCGGCGGAAGCGCTTCTGACCGTCACCAAGGTTTGCCAACGCCCAAATCGCACCGCGCCGGACGGTGTAGCGCAACTTTTCATCCGTGCCTCGACCTTTGGTCGCCGCTTCGCACAACAGGGGCGCCCCAATCGGCACGCTGAAGTTCCCCAAGCAGGCCGCCAGGTATTGGACGTAGTTCCTCTGGGACATCAACGTTTTTCGGGCCTGTGCCTGCGACTTCGTGTCCGCCGCCGCATCAAGATAGTAGCGTTCCGCGCGTTCCAGTTCGTCCAAGGCTCGGGCGAAGCGCTCCGCGACCTGCAAGCCGAAGTCCACATTCGCGGCAAGGTCATCATCGCGCTTCAAGACCTGGGCGAGGTCGTTCGCGGCTCGCCATCGGATGTCGGCATTGCTGCTGTCGATATTTTTGAGAAACTGCTCCGGGGTCCGGTTGCCGCCGGCTAGCCATGAGAAGCCCAACAAAATGGTAACAGCCCCCGCCACGATGATCCCGGGGATCAGAAAGAGTTGCACGATGTGCCGGCCCGACGGCGGCACCACCGGGGGAAGACCCTTGTTGGGTTCCACCGGCGGAACAGGAGATTCCGACGCATTCATGCCCTCATTGTATGCAGACGGGTCGAATCAGGCCGATCGCTTTCACGGTTGATCGGCGAATGGTGATTCCTCGGTTGGGTCGGCAACAACCAAGCCGCGATTCCGCATGCGAATCAACCAGGGGACCAGCCCACGCCACCCCCGGCGAAAATCGTCCCAGGACATTCGGCCCCAGTTGCTCAGGTACACGAAGGCGGCGTCGAATCCGTAAGCGACCATCCAATGTCCCACGGGCAAGTGAAAACCCAAGATACGGGCCCGAGCGGGGAGTTGAAGCATCACGATGACGGGCTGTTGTTGTGCCAGGCTCCCGCGAAAGGACGGCTCGCCGTGTGCTTCTCGTAACGGAAGCGACCGCGAGCGGAAAATATCCTCGACCCGCGATCGACTGGTGCCCAGCCAACCGCCAAAAATGTCCGGCGGATGCGCTCGCTCGATCTCTTGCATCGCATCGGCAGCGGCGGCGAGTCGGCCATAGTGATGCAACAGGGTGCACGCAGCAGCCTGACCGCAATTGAACTTCGTCCAACGGCCATCCCAATTGTCGAACTCGAAGAATTCCGGCAGGCCGAAGTAACCAGGCGGAGCGGGATCGCCGGGACGGATGATCTGGGCCATGATCTGTCGTCGC
>CAKZUU010000276.1 GCA_937922175.1 uncultured Gemmataceae bacterium | reverse complement strand
ATTTTCGATCGACTCGGCTGGCGCGTCGATCCCGCTTCGCTTTTCGATGTGCAGGTCAAGCGCATTCATGAATACAAACGTCAGTTGCTGAATCTGCTGCACATCATCGACGAATACCTGCGAATGGTCGACGACCGAGTGGTGACCGGGCCGCCGCGAACCTTTGTCTTCGCCGGGAAAGCTGCCCCCGGTTATTTGGCGGCGAAGCAGATCATTCGATTAATTCATGACGTGGCGGCTGTCATCAATAGGGACTCTCGTCTCCGGGGCCATCTACGAGTTGTTTTTCTTCCCGATTATTCGGTGACCTTGGCGGAAAGGATCATTCCCGCCGCGGACCTGAGCGAGCAGATCTCGACGGCCGGGACCGAGGCGTCAGGGACCGGAAATATGAAATTCGCCATGAATGGAGCGCTCACGATCGGCACTTTGGATGGAGCCAACATCGAGATTCGCGAGGAAGTCGGACCGGAAAACATTTTCATTTTTGGCTTGACCGTGGAACAAGTTCAGACCTTGCGGAGTCAGTATCGACCCGACGATTGTTGTCGTCAAAGCGAACCGATTCGTCGGATCATCCAGTCCTTGCGTGACGGCCGGTTCGCCGGGGGAGCGACGTCGCGGCACGAATGGGTTGTCAAGAAGCTTTTGACACCCGGCGAGAAATACATGCATCTGGCCGACCTGGAGTCTTACCTTGCCGCTCACGAAGCCGCAGGTTCGTTGTTCGCCGACACGGAGTCATGGGTGACCAAGGCGATTCTGAATGTCGCGCGGATTGGCAAATTCAGCAGCGATCGGTCCGTCCGCGAATACGCGGAGCGAATCTGGGAGATGACGCCCGTCTTACCCACCGACGCATAAACAGAGATTCCCCCGCGTCAACTTGTTGCTTTGGCGCATCATCTTCTATAATGCAAGACTTTCGCGGGGCAGAGGAGCCTGAGAGCATGCCCGACGTGAGACGACCGCGGATCGGCTTTCTGGGCGCGGGACAGATGGCGGGAGCGCTGGCGCGAGCGTGGACGTCGGCGGGGTTGGTCGAACCGGCCGACGGCTTGGCCTCGGATCCCAATCCGGAAGCGCGTGCCCGCTTCAGCGAGCGCTGCGGTTGGCGTTGTCTGCCGAGCAATCGTGACGTGGTCGTGGAGTCGGACGTGCTCATCCTCGCCGTCAAGCCGCAGTCGCTTCTTTCTCTACTGGACGATGTTCGAGTGCTGATCCAACCGCGGCATTTGATCATATCGATCCTCGCTGGCGTGACCTTGACACGATTGGCGTCTCAGTTGGGCGAGGGGTATCGGTTCGTTCGCGTGATGCCCAACACCCCCTGCCTGGTGGGCGCGAGTGCGTCCGCTTACGCTCCGGGGCCGAACGCCACGGCTGAGGACATCGACTTGGTCGATCGCTTATTCAACGCGGTCGGCAAAGCGTATCGCCTGCCGGAGTCATTGCTCGACGCGGTCACCGGGTTGAGCGGGAGCGGTCCAGCTTTCGTGTACCTCATGATCGAAGCGCTGAGCGACGGCGGCGTGCGGATGGGGCTGCCCCGAGACGTCGCCAATGGTTTGGCCGCCCAGACCGTCATGGGAGCCGCTCGCATGGTCTTGGACACGGGATTGCACCCCGCGCAATTGAAAGAGATGGTGGCCAGCCCCGGGGGGACGACGATCGCCGGGCTGCATGCGTTGGAGCGAGGCGGAGTGCGGGCGGCCTTGATGGATGCTGTCGAAGCTGCGACCCGACGTGCTGGGGAATTGGGAAAGGAGTGAACGTCGAGCGTCGGCCTACCGGCGAAACATCATGTCTGACCTTCAAGAAATCGCGCCTCGAGAGGAGCGCGTGCTGATCTTCGACTTCGGTTCGCAGTTCGCCCAACTGATTGCTCGGCGGGTGCGGGAGCTGAATGTCTACAGTCAGATCGTGAGACACGATCTGCCCGCCGATCGCGTCGTCGCCTTGAATCCCAAGGGGTTGATCTTCTCTGGCGGCCCGATGAGCGTCTGTTCCCCGGACGCTCCTCGCTGTGACCCGAAGATCTTCGACCTGGATGTGCCGATGCTCGGCATCTGCTACGGGTTGCAATTGATCGTCGACTCGTTGGGGGGGACAGTTCGGCCGGCGGTGAAGCGCGAATACGGACGGGCCGAGTTGCATATCTCGGAGTCGGGCGGTCTGTTCGAGGGTATCCCTCCTCAGACGGTCGTTTGGATGAGCCACGGCGATCAGGTCGAGACCACCTCGGGCGATTTTATCGCCCTTGCCTCGACCGACACTTGCCCCGTTGCCGCCGCCCGTCACCTTCGCCGACCAATCTATGGCTTGCAGTTCCATCCCGAGGTCAGCCACACCCGCGATGGCCATCGAATTTTGCGAAATTTCTTGTTCGGCGTCTGTGGTTGTCAAGGGACATGGAAAATGTCGGTCTTCATCGACCGTACCGTTGCCGAACTGAGAGAGCGGATCGGCTCGGATCGTGTGATCTGCGGTTTGTCCGGCGGAGTCGATTCGTCGGTCACGGCTGCTTTACTCCG
Organism: uncultured Gemmataceae bacterium; assembly: GCA_937922175.1. Lineage (GTDB taxonomy): Bacteria > Planctomycetota > Planctomycetia > Gemmatales > Gemmataceae > CAKZUU01. The sequence continues at coordinate 1,053 of CAKZUU010000276.1, read as the reverse complement.
ACGGGCGATCGGCAATCGGCTCGTGTGCATTTTCGTTGACAACGGCTTATTACGCTTGCAGGAGTTGGAGGCCGTCAAGAAAACCTTCGAGGGCGCCTTCGGTGTCGAGTTGCACACCGTCGATGCTCGACGTCGATTCCTCGACGCGCTGCGGGGAGTGACCGATCCACAACAGAAACGGACCATCATCGGCCACACCTTTATCGATGTCTTCAAGCAGGAGGCCCGACGGATCGAGGGGGCCCGTTTCCTCGCGCAGGGGACCCTGTATCCCGACGTGATTGAGAGCGGCGGTAGCAAAGAGGGTCCCGCCGCCACCATTAAAACGCATCACAATGTCGGAGGGCTGCCCACGGAATTGGGTTTCGAGCTGGTCGAGCCGTTGCGCGACCTGTTCAAAGACGAAGTGCGCAAACTCGGTGCCGAACTCGGATTGCCCGAATCCTTGGTGTGGCGGCATCCATTCCCCGGCCCTGGCCTCGCGGTGCGTTGCTTGGGTGAGGTCACCGAAGAGCGCTTACACATGCTCCGCCAAGCCGATGCCATCTTCCTGGAAGAGATGAAATCGTCCGGCTGGTATCGAAAAACATCGCAGGCCTTTGCCGTTCTTCTCCCCGTTCAATCCGTGGGTGTCATGGGCGACGAGAGGACGTATCAATCGTGTGTGGCCCTTCGGTGCGTCCAAAGCGACGACTTCATGACCGCGGATTGGTCGCACTTACCCCACGATCTGCTGGCCCGAGTGGCCACCCGAATCATCAACGAAGTGCCGGGAATCAATCGCGTCGTCTATGACATCAGTAGCAAGCCGCCCGCCACCATCGAATGGGAATGAGGTCACGTCATGCGATTTACGAAAATGCAGGGTCTGGGCAACGATTACATCTACCTGGACTGCGTGCGTGGTCCCACGCCCCGCGATCCCGCCGCGCTCGCTCGGCTGATGAGCGATCGACATTTCGGCATCGGCGCGGATGGACTCATCTTGATTTGTCCCTCCAGTAAAGCCGATGCCCGAATGCGCATGTTCAACGCCGACGGCAGCGAGTCGGA
>CAKZUU010000275.1 GCA_937922175.1 uncultured Gemmataceae bacterium | reverse complement strand
ATGGGATCTCTTGGGCTCCGGGTGACGAGTTGTGGATCCGGTGGGTTGATTATAATGACCCGGGTTCGGACCACGGCATGGGTGTAGATGACTTCCGATTCGCGGCGGTTCCTGAGCCGACGACCTTTGCGTTGGTCGGTTTGGGCATGGGGGCTGCGGGCTTGGTGACCCGTCGGCTGCGTCGCAAGAAGGCGGATCAAGCTGTCGTCGCGTGATTTGCTGAAAAATAAGAGATTGCTCATCACGGGCCGGCCTCGAGCGTGTTCGAGGCCGGTTTTTTTATGCCCTCGCCCCGTGCCAGGCGCACCGAACCGGATGTGACGAACGAGGGAAGAACTACGGGAAGGCGCAATGCCTTCATTCGCATGCCCCCTTAAAAAGCGGCGTCGAACATCCGGTACGGCAGGGGATCTGGCAGAAACCAGATCAAATCGGCACAATAGCTGGGGAAAGGTGCCCGTTGGGATTTCCAGTACGGAGCGAGGATAGCATGACCATGACCGGAGCCTTGGTCTTGACCACCGTGTTGAGCATGACGCCCGCGCAGGGAGGCGGTTTGCGACTCACTAACGACCGGATCACCTTCGGCGGCGAATTCGGTCCGGTCCGACCGGACAATCGATTCCTCCCAGGCGACCTGTTCTTTCTCGCGTTTGACATCGAGGGGTTGACTCAGGACAGCCAGGGTCGGGTCGAATATCTCATGGGAATGGTCGTCACTCACGATTCCAGCAATAAGGTGATTTTCGAGAGCAAGCCGTCGCCTCAATCGATGATTTTGCCTTTGGGCGCTGCGAAGTTGCCGGCACGGGCCTTTGTGCTGTTGGGGTTGGATCTGCGAGGGCCGTGCACGTGTCGCGTGATTGTCATCGACAAGGCGACGAATGCGTCGAGAACAGTCGAGAAGAAGTTCCTCGTGTTGGAACCAGGGTTCGGGATCGTTGCTTTTCGTGCGACCTACGATCGCGAGGGCCAGTACCCGGCACCGCTTTTGGGGATTGCCGGTCAATCGTTGTGGTTACAATTTGGCACCGTCGGTTTCAGCCGCAACCCACAAACACGCCAACCGCACAATCAAGTCGAGGTTCGCGTCTTTGATGCGAAAGGTGAGCCGACGACCAAGGACCCGCTGGTGTACGAAATCAAGAGCGGAGTGGATGAAGACGCCAATGCGCTTGATTGGCGTTTGCCTCTGCCGCTGAATCGACCCGGCGATTACCGCGTGGAGCTGAAGGCGATGGATAAGGTGACCAATGCCCCGCCGTACAAGATCAGCTTTTCTGTGCGAGTTTTTGAGTCGGTGAAATGAGGGCGTGTTGCCGCGGTTAGCAGCGGAGATTTTTCACGATTCTGAGTGACCCATGAGCCAACTACACGAGCGCATTGCGCAATTTCGGAAGATGGCAACGGACGATCCCGACAATGAGTTGGGGCATTTTCGTCTGGGCCAATTATTGCTGGAGGATGGCCAATTTGAAGAGGCGTCAAAATCATTCCTCCGCACTTTGGAACTCAGCCCGCACTTCTCGAAGGTGTATCAACTCCTGGGCTATTGTCGCATGAAGCAGGGACAGCGCGACGAGGCGATTGCCATCCTCAAGGAAGGTTGGCGCATCGCCAACGAACGAGGCGACAAACTACCCCGCGATGAGATGGGGCGGATGTTGGTCGAGTTGGGTGAAGCCCTTCCGGAGCCGACGCCCTCGGCTGGCGATTTACCCGCCGGCGATGGCTTCAACTGTCAGCGGCCAGGATGTCCCATGGGGAATCGCGCTCGTCGGCTTCCCGCGCCCCCGATCCCCGACGAGATCGGACAGCGGATTTACGAGACCATTTGTGCCGATTGTTGGGAAAACTGGTTCCGCAACTACAGCATCAAAGTCATCAATGAGCTTCGGCTCGACCTGAGCACCGAGTTCGGGCAAGAAGAGTACGACAGATATATGCGTGAATATTTCGGTTTCGCGCCCGCGGGGGTTTAACGTGACCACGGGATGGTTTGTCCGCGTCGGACGAGCCGGGATGATGGGATGGATAGCGAATCCCACGCCGACCCCCGTGGGCCTCGGAGATGCCGTCGTCGTTCGCCCGCCTTGGGGATTGTCGTTGGGCGAGGTTCTGGCTCCTTCAACGTGGCCCCTCTCGATTATGCCCCTGGAGTTTGTGCGTCGGGCGACGTACGACGATCGGCAACTGGCCAAAACTCAATTTGCTCAGACCCAACGTCTGCTCTCCGCCGCTCAACAACGGGTAGCGGATCTCGCACTTCCGTTACTGATCATCGACGCCGAACTGACGCTCGACTCATCGGCTTTTTGCCTGCATGTCGTGCGTTGGGAGCCGTGCCATACTGATTCCCTCCTGACCTGGTTCGAGCGGCAACTTTCCGTGCACGTCGAGCTTCACGAAATGTCGCGCCCGCTCCGACAGCGGGGCGAGTGTGGCTCATGTGGCGCGGGCGGCAGCTGCGCGGCGGGGTGCGGAACGTCCTCGACCCCTCGCTGTGCCGGTTGCTCCTGCCAACATGATTGTCGAACAGAAAAGCCCAAGCCCCGAACTGCGCCCGAACCCGTGGGGCAACGCCTCGCTCTCTTGTAGGGTGAGTCTCACCTCGGCGTCTGCCGAGCGGCGTCGATTCGCCATTCGTCCAAGCGGCGAAGGATGACAGGTATGATCGCAGGCGACTTCCAGATCGCGAGTGCTTTGGCCTTTTCCGCCGTCGCAATCGCTTCCTCAACACGATTCGAATCGCCATAAGCCTCGGCAAGCGAGAGCAGCATTTCCGGCTCCTGCGACCGGGTCAAGCGAACCGCCCGTCGGGCCAACTCAATGGCCTCGTCGGTGCGACCGAGGTGCCGCAAAGCTTGGCTCAATCCTTGCAGGCAGCCCGGATGATTCGGGTCAATCTCCAAAGCGAATCGCAGTCGTTCTTCTGCCTCCGACCAGCGTTCGAGCAGAAGGAGGGCCAACCCCCAGCGGTAGTTGATTTCGACCGTTCGCGGCATGATCGTGTCGGCTTTGCGGAAGGCGTCGATGGCCGTGGCGCCATCACCTCGAACGTAGGCCATCCAACCCAACATGTTCTGTCCGTACGCATCATCCGGATCGCACTGGGTAACGGTCTCCAGATGTTTGACCGCGCGAGACATTTGCCCATCCGAGGCGTAGAGCGTGCCCAATCTCCCATGAGCGCGTGCGAGGTTCGGTTTGAGCGACAGGATACCTTCGAGAAGAGGGATGGCATCGCGTGGCCGGCCCACCCGAAGCGCCTGTTGGACAGCATTCAAATCGGCATCGATACGGGCCTGAATGGCAATTGCCTCATCCAGCCGCTGGCGTGTTTGCGGGCTGGGATCAAATCGCCAGGCTTCGCGCCAAGCACCGATGGCCGACAGGAAGCGATACTCGGACTGGAAGCGACGCGCTTCCGCCTGCCAATGGTCCACCAGCTTTTGTCGCAGACGATCCGCCTCGTGCTGCTCCGACTCGACGGGACTTTGTCGCAGGTGATTCCAGAGCGTCTCCAGCCGGGCCGCCGGGTAAATGCCGATGCGATGTTCATGCGGCCGCATGGGAAACACATACTGATCGTCGGCCGTGTGGAATTTGATGGCCACCCGAGGATACTGGGGCATGTGACAAGCAACGCATTGGTCGCGAACACCAAACGGAAGGCGGTCGCGGTCGCGGCAATGTTCTGGTTCATGACATTTCTGACAGGCACGGGCCACGGCGGAAAAATCTTGGGGCCGATGAGGATTGTGGCAGGTCGTACAGGTCATCTCGCTGTGTTGGTAGCATCGGCTGCGCTTCAGGTATTTCACCTGATCGGCCACGTGATCGCTTTCCCGATCGTCGCCCAGATTCATCCGATAGAAGTCTTCCAACGGCTCCCCGGGGAGGTAATGGAAGGGCGAGCGCCTGGCTCGCAAGGCATTGCTGTGGCATTGGGCACATAGGTCCATCTGCCGTTCCCGCGACAATTGCCGTGGCCGAACAATCGCGTGGGGCTGACGATCGTGCGGATGTCGTCGATGATGCTCAACATGATCGCGCCCCGGTCCATGACAACGTTCACATGTCACGCCCAAGATGGCACCATCGCGGCGATATTCGTTCTCCGTGCCCGCCACGTGACCCAGCCAGGTAAAATGACACTCCACGCAGCGTACCGTGGTGACACGCGTGAAGTCACCCGGATCCAGAGGATCGTAGAACTGTTCACCCCAACACTGCTGCGGCCCCAACCAGGCGATGGGCAATTCGTGAAGCGTGTCGCCTTTCCACGTGAAATACACCTCATCAGCGCGACCCCCGGAGCCATAAATATAATCGATCCGCCACGTCTCCCGACGTTCCCCCGCGGTGCTTGATCGAATCAAAGTTTGAATATAATCGCCGTTCTCGCGGTGAATCGTGAAGCGTACTCCCGGGTTTCGCGACACATAAGTTGTCGTTTGATCGAACACGTGGGGCATCGGTCCATCTTCGGGTCGCCAACAGGCACGGAAATGACGCGTCCCCTGAAATTCATGGACGCGGGCGGCATGGCATTCGGCACAAACGATTGGTCCCACGTAGCCGGGGTTCGCGTGCACGATCACGAGCCGGGCATCGTCGTCGCCTTCGTCTTGGGGCGCGGGAGTCGCCGGTTGATGCCGACGAACCAGGGCGGTGATGAGACCAAGAAATATCACCACCGCCCCGACGGCCAGTCCCCGAAATTGCCTTGACCACCAAGATGGCGTGAGTCCGATCGTCATTTCTTTTAGCTTTTTCCAAATGGGAACCTTTGACGTCCTTCCCCATCATTCAATCACGTTCGAGCTTCAGGACGAAGGGCGAACATCGTTCCATCGAAGACGCTGCGGGCAAGGTGGAGGCACCAGCCAACAGAGCAACGCGTGCGCCGGCACATAGAGCACGAGAAGGTACACGACGATCGCGACGACCAAAAAAATCGGGGGCGGCACGACTCGTTGAACCTGACCGAACGGACCCAGTACCCAATTGATGTTGTCGGTCTCGCTGCTGACAAGATACGACACCGGAAAAATCAGCCAGCAAAACCCGACTTGGAGTAACAACGCTCGGCGGTCATATCCATACCGCACGAGGCAACAGATCAGCAACCACGGAACGAAGAGGTGAAAAAGAGCCAATCCTTTTTGTAAAGGGGGAAAACTCGGATGGAACATATACCATGCCGATCCCAGGGGCGTCGCCCCGATCAAAAGTCCGATGACGAAATCAGTGGTCCAAATTAGATCGGGTATCAACAGCGATAAAGCCTGCCAGGACAACAGCAGCGGACTCTCCGTCCAGAGTCCGACGGCGATAATGGCGTTTCCCAAATGGCACAACCAGAGGTAATGATTCCAGTCGACGAACTGTTTGTACAAAATCGACCAGGCGATGACCCAGAGTGTGTAGGTCCATTTCAGAGACCGAGGGATCGGCCGCTTCGAGGCTCTCGCAGTCCTCAACAAATCGTTCATTGGAAGGCAGCCACTGCGGCTTCCTGGAGAGCTTGGCGCATCGCTGACGCGTCGGCATTGGGCAAACCGACACGTTGGATCAACAAGAGGACAAACAGACCTCGCTTCGGGTCGATCCAACCTTGTGTGCCAAAGGCCCCGCCATGACCATACGAACCGGCCGACAGCGAGGCGGTGACGCCTTGCGGATCACGCACAACCGCCCACCCCAAGCCGAAACACATTCCTGGGGTAAACGAACCGGACAATTCGCCAATCTGATTCCGCGTCATGGCTTGAACGCTTTCCCGACTCAAGAGCCGCCGCGACCCGAATTGCCCGTCATTTAACATCATCGTATGCACGGCTGCCAGATCGACTGCCGTCGAGTAGAGACCCGCGGCCGGGATGGGGTAACGAGCGTCCGCGGGCAGGTCCATCAATGTCCCCGCCTGGGCTCGCAGTTCGCCGTTCTGCACCTCATAGGTGGTCGCCAGACGTTGCCTTTGCTCCCGCGTCGGATAAAAGGTCGTGTCCTTCAT
>CAKZUU010000274.1 GCA_937922175.1 uncultured Gemmataceae bacterium | reverse complement strand
ACTGGCGGCCCAAGTCACCCAACCCAGCACTACCAGGGTCAAGATCCACGAGAAAACATCGACCGGGCGACTCGTCGGCCTAAGGTACAACGCGCTCACACTCAGCCCGTGAAACAAGCACGTCACGAGTGTCACGCGGGGCGAATGTCGGATCGCGCAGACGATCAGCGAGAGGATGTAATAAATCCGGAACGGACTCTCGGGACCAGCATGGAAATGGCACAGCAAACCGATGAAAAGAGCTTCCATGGCCGAGATGAGCAGCGGATACTGACCGAGAAATACGCGCCGCCGCATACTGAAGAGCGTATCGATCAGTGTGTACACAGCCCCCACAGCGAGGATGGCATTGAGCGCCGGCGTCGAGGCGTCGTGGGGTGCCAGATTGACGGCTAAATACCCGAGGACGACTCCGACCCAGCGGATTTTGACCGCGATATTCTCGGCAGCCAACTCCCAGCGCGGTGCGGTGCTTACCAGCGATCCCATGCGACCGGCCTTCCGATAAAGCTCTCCCTTTGCCATTCTAGGCCGGACCAGGCCGGTTTTCCTGCTTGGTTTCGCCTGGAGCGTCGGTCGGCGCACCGCATACTTCAAAGATCGTCATCCAACGTCCGGGGCACCTGCTCCCGACCCTCACGGGGTATTGAACCTTGCCTTCGTCGGAATTCACGCACTTGCCTTCATTCTGGGCGCTAGGGTCGCACGAGATCGTCTGTCTCCGCCGCTGTCGATCTGTTGCGTTTCCCTCGACCGCCTTGGGGACGACGAGGGGTCGCGGTTGACGTTGGCGCTGGGGCTGTGTTAAGAGAGGGAGATTCAAGGACGAAATTCGTGATCGGGGCCCAGGCCATGCAATTTGTGGTTTCGACGAAGCCGGCGGCCGAACCAGGGCAGGTGCCATTGAAGTGGGAGGACGCGGGTTGTCCGAATTGTGCCAGCCGACACAACACCCCGCTGCTAGAGGCGCAGGATTGGATGGGGGGTGGCGACGGGTTATGGTTTGCGGTGGTTCAGTGCGATTCGTGTGGGACGTGTTTCACGAATCCGCGGCCCGATGCAGCGTCCATCGGTCGGTTTTATCCACCCAGTTATGCACCTCACCGATCGAAGCGTCGCCGCTCCCAACGCGGGTGCTGGAAACCCTGGCGCTGGCTGAAGCGACCACGAGTGGAGAAGAGGCCGATCCCCTGGCACGGTCGAGGTCGGCTCCTCGATTTCGGGTGTGGCAACGGTGCCTACCTCCTCGAGATGCGGAAACTGGGTTGGGATGTCACCGGGCTTGATCTGTCGCAGGAGATGGTCGACCGGATCCGAGACGAGTTCGGCATCCGAGCCTACGTCGGGACGCTGCCGCACCTGGAATTAGAACCAGAGTCGTTCGACGTCATCACGATGTGGCATTCCCTCGAACATGTTCATGAACCCGCACCCTTGCTCCGCGAGGCCCGCCGGCTTTTGGCACCGGGTGGGAAAATCGTGATCGCGGTGCCGAACATCGACAGCTTACCGTTCCGGTGGTTCGGCCGGGATTGGTTCGGGCTCGAATTGCCGCGCCACTTGACCCATTTCACGCCCTCGAGCCTGTTACAAATGTTGCAGCGTTGCGGTTTCGCCACGGAGCCGATTCAGTTCATCTGTCACCCCAGGTGGCTCCAATACTCCGCTGACCGGGTTTCCTCACGCGGGGGAAAGGCACCTCTGTGGATCAAACTCCTACGCTATCGTCTGCCGGCAGCGGCGGTGACGTGGTACAGTTGGTTCACACAGCAAACCGATTGTCTCCTCGCCATCGGTCATCGCTGATTAGGCCGGTTGTTGCCGTTCCCAGAAAGTCGCACGGCTCGAGGCTTGCTCGCGGCGGAGATCAATCCTCCGGTGGCGCGAAATCCGCGATGTACAATTGTGAGCTAGGGTCACCGTCGCGACTCGACGTCCACATGATCCGTTTCCCATCGTTGCTGAAGACAGGCAAGACGTCTTGACCCGGAGAGAAGGTGATACGAGTTGTTTTCCCCGTCTCAATGTTCATCCAATAAAGGTCATAATTCGGCCGGGCCAATGGGTTGCTGTGGTCGGCCGCCGTGTAAATGAGGTGCCGGCCGTCGGGGTACCAGAACGGGGCCCAGTAAACCCAGTGATCGTTATCGGTCAGGGCTTTTTCTTGCGTGCCGTCGGAGTTGATCACGTACAATTGCAGCCGATCCTTTTCCTTGCGGTCGCTGCGAAAGACAACTCGTTTGCCGTCAGGGGAGAAGAAAGGTCCCCCGTTGTAGACGCCCGGGGCATTGGTGAGTTTGCGAACGTTGCCGCCGTCGGCATGCATGATGTACAGCTCGAGGTTCCCATCGCGGTTGGAGCAAAAGACGATCTGTTTGCCATCGGGGGAGTAACTTCCTTCGGCATCGTATCCGGGCGTGTCCGTGAGACGTTTTAGCCCCGTGCCATCCACGTTGATTTCGAAGATGTCCATGTACGGGTCGAAGTCCCATTGATAGCGACGGCGACGGCCGGCACGACGATCCTCTTCACGCTGCCGGTATTCTGCTTCTTGGTGCAGTTTCGCCTGGGGGTCGAGATGGCTGCTCGCGAAGATAATTTTCTTGCCGTCAGGCGAAAAATAAGGGCAGGTGGTGCGTCCCACGCCGGGGCTAAGGCGGCGGACGCGTCCCGAAGCCAGATCGAGGATGAAGATCTGATAAAAGGGGTTCCCCGTGTCGCGCTCTTCTGCCTGAAAAACGATCTGCCGACCATCGGGAGAAAAGTACCCCTCGCCGGCGCGAACGAAATGAGAGGTGATCTTCCGGATGTTTTTCAGGAAGAGAGATTCCTTAGTTGTCCAATCGTTGGGGGAGGCGATGCCGACCGCCAGCAGGCTCAACGTCACCAGCATGGGAATCCTCAAGAAAGGTAGCAGGGGCGTGTTTGCTTTATTCTAGGGAAGTTCGCCGACCGAATCGGGAGAAAACAGCGGGACGTTGTCGATGAATACAAGGCCGACGGTGCCGTGCGGATTATGCGGCCGAGGTTTCCCGCGGGACCATCTCACCCGGCATCACTGTATGCCGCGAGAGCACGGGGGTGGCAGGGACGACGTCGCTCTGGTCTGCATTTCGTGCCATCACATGGTGCACGCGACATTCACCAATAAGACCCTGGCTGACTCCTACCCGACGATTGATCAACTTCGGCAAGCTCCTGAATTGGCCGCCTACATCCGCTGGGTACGGAAGCAGCC
>CAKZUU010000273.1 GCA_937922175.1 uncultured Gemmataceae bacterium | reverse complement strand
TGTGTCTATCGGCGGATCTGCAAAGCGAGGAAACGCTCGAGCGAATCGTTCGGTTATGGCTGGAGACGGAGTTTGAAGGAGGGCGGCACTCACGCCGAGTCGACAAAATTAAAAGTTACGAACAAGAGCACGTTTGTTAAGTTCGACCTCGTTGGGCGCTCCCCGGGGCCGCAGGGCCGCCGCGAGATACTCGACAGGATGGCGGGCGAGCCGGCCCGTAAGTTCCCGGATCTGCTGGCGACAGGATGTTCCCGTGGCCGCCAAGGCTGCTTGTTCGTCAGTTTGCAAGGCGGGGATCAATTCTAGCTGCGCGATACGCACGCTCAGATCGTAGGTATCTCGTTCATATCCGAACGAACCCGCCATGCCACAGCACCCGGTTTGAAGGGCTTCAACCTCGACTCCCGGCAGGAGGCGAAGGGCAGAAATTGAGCCATGCAGACGGTGTCCGGCTTTTTGGTGGCAGTGACCGTGAACAAGGATACGCCCTCCGACCGAGCCGTTGAACGATCGGCGGAGCACTTCGGGGAATTGGCGCGCGACCCAGGCTTCCGCGAGATCGACTGCATCGGCAACTCGTCGGGCTTCGGCACTTGGCACGAGTTCGGGCCAGTCGTCGACGATCGTCAGCACGCAACTCGGTTCGATGCCGAGCAGCACTGCCCCCTCGGCGACGGCTCGCGCCAAGTGAGGTAGGGCCCGGCGAGCCAAGTCTCGTGCCTCGGGCAGGTAGCCCTTGCTGATCAAAGCCCGGCCGCAGCAAATGCCAGCCAACTCGACCGTGCAGCCGACACTTCGCAAAACCTCGACCGCCGCCAGACCAATCTGCGGTTCGTTGAATGTGGTGAAACAATCGTCCAACAGCACGACTCGAGGTCTTCCGTGCGAGAGACCGTCCGCGGAGATCTCGTTCGTCGGGCGAACTGATCGGTCAAGTTCCCGCCATCGCCGACGGAAATGGTGACGATGGATCGTCGGTAAGGGGCGTCGGCGATCGATTCCTGCGGCCACGTGCATCAACCAACGAACCAGCCGATTGCGTCCCGCCCAATTCACGAGGGGGGCAATCGTTGCCGCCCATGGGTAAACTTGATGAACGTGCGCCAGCAGCGCATGCCCCAGGGGTCGGCGACGACGGCGATAGTAGGCATGAAGAAATTCCGACTTGAGCTTTGCCATATCGACATTGCTGGGACATTCGGTCTTGCACGCTCTGCACTGCAAACAAAGGCTCATCACGTCGAAAAGCCATCGTTCCTCGAGAGGAGATTTGCCGTCAGCGGATTCGTCGGTGGTCGGCACCGTCGTTAATGCCCAGCGCAAGGCGTTCGCTCGTCCCCGTGTCGAATCTCGCTCGTCCCGGGTCGCGCGATAGCTGGGGCACATGCTGCCGCCTTGCGTCTTGCGACACACCCCCGATCCATTACATAATTCAATCGAGCGGAAGAACCCCTCTTGCTCCGAATAATCGTACACCGTCGGCAACGATACCTTCGATACCTCGGGATACCGGAGGTTTTCCGTCATCGAGGGCGCCGCGACGATTTTGCCCGGGTTGAACAGGTTGTGCGGATCGAAAGCGCGTTTGATGTCGCAGAAGGCTTGGTACAGATTCGGCCCGAACATCTTGCGATTCCATTCGCTCCGGGCCAGTCCATCGCCATGTTCGCCGGAGAGAGAGCCGCCGAATTCCAGGACCAGATCGGTGACATCCTCAGTGATTCGTCGCATCAGGTCGCGATCGCTGGGTCGGTGGAGGTCGAGCAACGGTCGGATATGCAAACAACCAACGCTTGCATGCCCGTAAAAGGCCCCATCGGTCCCATGTCGGCGAAGCAGATCGCGAAATCGTGTGGCAAATTCAGGAAGCTTTGCGGGAGCGACGGCACAATCTTCGACAAACGTCACCGGTTTGCGGTCGCCGCGCATTCCATAAAGGAGGGGCATCCCGGCTCGCCGAAGCGCCCACAATCCGTCTCGAAGTCGCGGCTCGAGTGCCTGCGTGCAATCGATGAAGCCGGGCGTCGCACGAATCCGCCGCTCCAAATCGTGAACCTGGTGGGCGACTTCGGCATCGTCATCGCCGCTGAATTCGACCATGAGCAAGGCAGCCGGCCGACCTTGAATGGCCGCTGCCGCTTCCCGTACGCTGCTCTGCTTTCGCGCGAGTTCGATCAGCAATTCGTCCAGCAATTCGATAGCCGAGGGACGATACTCCAGGCACATTGGCACGGTGTCGAGAGCCGCCCGAAGTGATCGAAATTGAGGCACCAACAAACCGCGACAGCGAGGCAGCGGGACCAATCCGATCTCGGCCTCCACCACGACCGCCAGCGTTCCTTCACTTCCCACGATCAGTTCGCTGAGATTGCCGCGACCGGAGGCCATCGCATCCAGGTTGTACCCGCTCACCCGACGAAGAATCTTGGGAAAGCGTTGTTCGATCTCGACACGATGAGCCGTCACGATCCGCCGCACCTCACGGTAGATCCGCCCTTCGAGAGTGTGTTCTTCAGAGCGACGATCCCATTCCAAGGGCCCGATGGCCGCGAACTCGGTGATTGTTCCGTCGGACAGGATCACTTTAAGGCGTCGGACGTGGTCGATCGTTTTGCCATACCAAATCGACCGGGCACCGGCGGAATTATTGCCGATCATCCCTCCCAGGTTGGCTCGGTTCGAGGTGGCGACATCGGGCCCAAAAGCGAGGCCATGCACCGCTAAAGCGCGATTGAGATGGTCCAGCACAACACCGGGTTGAACGACGGCGCGCCGTGCTGCCGGATCGATCGCGACGATGCGATTCAGATATTTGCTACAGTCCAGTATGATCCCGGAACCGATCGATTGCCCGGAAAGACTGGTGCCTCCGCCGCGTGCCGTAATGGGAACCCTCGCTTCGAGAGCGATTTGCACCGCCGAGACCAATCCCTCCACGCTTCGTGGGATCACCACACCGGCGGGCATGATCTGATAGATGCTCGCATCGGTGGCATACAACCGTCGAGTCGCCTCGTCGAAGCGGACTTCGGCATCGGCATGCCGCGTCAGATAGCGCCTCAACTGCGTTGAATGGACGTCGGAAAAATCGTACATGCGCTCAGTATAGGAGGGAGTTTCCCCACCCCCGCTGGAAAGACGTTGCCCTGAAAAGGCGGACACCGCGACGACACGCCCTCCTCGCCGAGATCAAAGCACCTGTTCGCGACCGATTCGCGGGTCATCCCCGCGAACCGATCGGTGCCGGCGATCGAGAGAAGTCGAACGGCGGTTCGACGAACTCCTCTCTCTCACTTCGATCCCGAAACACCAACAGGATGCGAGCGCGCCCCAGCGCCGTGAATTTCGGCTCAGGGTACGTCTTCGACTCAAACGGATTATCAAACTGGAAGTCGTAGATCAGGACTTTCGTCCCATGCAACCCGTTAAAATGAAGGTCGTCGGCGGGGCGGCCCGGCTGTTTGTCGTATAGCTCGAAGATGCGGCGCAGAACGCGTGCCAAGGAACGAAACGTGACGTTGTCTTCGACGAAAATCAAATCGATGCTCAAGCTCCGGAAAACCTGGTAGGCGAGATGGCGTGACCAGTGCGGCAGCGCCTGGTGATACGCGGGGCCAACATTGTCATGAACCATATGACCATCGAAAGGCTCTGGTTCCGGCTCATCACGTCGCAGCCCGTTCCATAACATGCGATGCGGAGCAAGCCAGAATCCGTGCCCATTCCGGTATTTTCTCCGTTTTGCCGACTTGAACATCCGCTCCAAACCATCGATGAGCCGCCGTCGGCCTTGGATCTCGCTTCGGCGTTCCAGACGTTGCCGCACGATCGGATCCTCCAGATCATCGAGCGACACACACAAGGGCCATTCGGGGTCGAGTTCTCGGGCCGTGGACTCCCGCGCGCTCGTCAAGCGGATTTGCACAGCACAAGGATCAGGCGTTCGGTGACCATGCTCGATGCGCCAAAGCCGACGTGGGAAATGACGTCGGAGTGACTGCCAGCCCGACGGGGTGATCTGGCCGTGAACATGCAGGATACGGCGAGCCGGCCTCTCGGGGGAACGCCAACGCGCCCGAATTTCGTGCCACACGATGACCCACATGACCGCGAGGAGAACCCAGCCCAACGCGCTCCCCAAAGTAACGGTTACGGGCATGTTCGAGGGCGAGGTCGAGGGCTGCTTCCAGACCAACGAGCCAGTCGCGGTCAAGACCAGATTGAACGACAGGCCGACGAAAACGCCAAAAAACACGAGCGATCCGACCGGGAGGGAAACCGATCGGACCTGGATCTTGCCCCGCGGTCGCCAGAGGAAACACACATCGTTGAGCCCGGGAATCGCGTAGACGAGAAACTGCGTGCCCCAGGCCAACAGGCACCCGAGCAAAGCCCACCACAGAGGCACCATCTGGCCCAACAGAATCAAACACGATGCGAACGCCAGAAACAGCGGTCCTCGCACCGAGCGCTGCGACCTCACCGCGGCGGACAATTCATCGTGGATCAACCCGACCAAGAAGTAAAAACAGATCAGCAAGCCCAAAAGCAGCGCGCTCCAGAGCAGGCACATAACAGCGAGATAGCCAAGGTAGAAATAGCGTGTTCCCCAACTTCGCAAGACCTGAGGAAAGAAGTCGCCGAACAGCAGCACGACCGCGCCCCAAACGAGCAACGTCGCGACGATCAGTCGCACCACGGGAGGAAGCCCCCGTTTCACGGGGGGAACCAAGCGAAGATCATAACCGATCTCAATGGCCCAGAGTTGCAACCAACGGCCGACACCGCGCAACGCCGATCGGATCGGGATCAACCAGGGCAACGGCGAGCGTTGATGCCTCCAGATGATCGCCGCGACCAGTGTCAGCAGCCCCGCAGCCAAAACCAGATCGTGCCAATCGCTGGTGGTGCTGTTTCGACCCAGGAACTCCAACGTAAGAGCGGCCGCTGCAATCGCCAACGTGGGCCAGCCGTTCGTCCCCCATAGCTGGCGAAAACTGCGCACAACACGAACAAATAACTGCATAACTCCATTCCACCAGATGCGCTCGACGACGGCAAGCGTTCTCGAGAGTGCCGATGGGCCGCCGCAAGCAATACCAGCCTAGATTCCTCGGGTGCTCATCATCGAAGTCAACTTAGACAAGTTGCAACGTCCCACGGGTAACTCCCAACTGATGAAGAGCGCGAAGTTCCCGCCACAAGATTTTGGCATCTTTTGTTCCGTCCAGCACGGCCCGATACCCGGCAAGGATCGCCGCGGCCGCCACCGCATCCTCATCGAGCAGTTCCAGACGAAACCGTCGCATGCCCAAGGCGAGCATCCGCGGCAGGAACTCTGCCGCCGATTGGGGCACCGAATTGTACACCGTGTTTCGGCACCCGGCGTCGGCTCGAACCGGGAAAAGCGCGCCATACGCATCGCGTAATTCCAACCGATGACGATCGCAAGGCCTTCCGCAATCCCGATGATCCTTCCCCTCCGAGAGAGTCGCGGCAAAAACGCAATGTTCGTTATGAAACATCGGCATCCGTTGGTGCACTACCGCCTCCACGCGACGCGGATCGATCCGCCGCAGCAGCGCGGTCAATTGCTCCCAGTTCAAATCGTAACTCGCGGTGATACATTCAAGACCTTCGGAGAGGAACAAATCAGCCGTCAACTCATTCGCCACATTCAGCGAAAAATCGCCGTACCGTCGGATCGTCGGATAGTGCTCTCGAAAAAGATGCAACGCGGCCAGATTCCGAATCAAAACGAAATCGGGCTCCGCCGACGCCGTGGCATGCAAGAATCCCTCTTCTCCCGGCTTCACGATCCGCAACGACGCCAAACCAATCATCACCCCCATGTGTCTGGCCCGCTCGACGGCCTCGCGGTAACGCCGGGGATCTTCAAACTCGCAACTGATCGCATCGGGTCGCAGCGGCAGGACCGCCTCGAATTGGTCCCAGTTCCGAACGAGCACGTGAAGTTTCGCACAGGCTTCAAAAGCACCGTCGGTCGCTACCTTCCGCCATTGATCGGCTGATCGACGCAACGACTCGAGAGCGCTCGAATTCCCCACGGGGTGATGAGGGTAGATGCGATCAAGCAAAGCGGACGTTAATTTCCGACGCAAATCGTTCAAAACACTGCGAGGAACAGCGAGATCCCCCCATTCGTCCGCAAGAACCGCCTCCAGCCAAAACGGCGTGCCGCCCAAGCGATGGAGTTGGTTTCGGACCTCATCGAGAGAGGTCGGTCGAGTCCGGGGCGCTTCGAGGGGGCCGGGCCAAGACGCCTCGACCGCATGTCCCGCTGCCTCGAAGCGGAGCCAAAGCCTCTCGCCGACTTGACCCCGCACCCTGACGCGGAGGGGGATCGGATGAGCCACGCGATCAGTGGCAAAAGTATTCTCCAAACGTCGTCGAAGCTGAGGATCGTCGGTCTTCCAAGCGACGGCACCGACTTCGACGGTCCGCGGATTCAACAGGGAACGATCAAACCGCAGTTCCACGATGTGACATGACACAAATCGAACGGAAAAGACACGCCCCCCCGGCTCTTTCTCTTCGGGGCGCCCCAGGTCGAAGACGATGCCATCTCCCGGTTGCACCCGGACATTTTCCTCGACGCGAACCTGCACACCCTGACGACTTACGCCGGTGACGACACCCAAGCGGACGCCTCGGCTCTTGGGAAACCGACCGACGACCAGTCGCTGATGATTCACGCCGTCGAGGAAGCCCGGGGAGAAACCGCGCGAGTACACTTGGGTCAAATCACGGAGTTCATTGGCAGAAAGACGGAACGGCTGGCCGGTGACCGCGGCGTCGATCGCTTTTCGATAGGTTTGCACGGTTTGGGCCACGTAGGCTGGGCCTTTCAGCCGACCTTCGATTTTCAAACTCGCGACCCCGAGATCGATCAATTGCCGGACTTGCTCATAACCGGCTAAATCAAGAGGGCTCAATAAGTATTTCACATCTCCCAAATCTCGGTGTTTCCCATCAATGATGAGTTCGTACGGCATCCGGCAGGCTTGGGCGCATTGACCGCGATTCGCACTTCGACCACCCAAAACTTCGCTGGTCAGGCATTGACCGCTGTACGCCACGCACAGCGCTCCGTGGACGAAAACCTCCAACGGCATGTCGGTCTGCCGCCTCAATTGGCCGATTTCCCGCAACGAAAGCTCGCGCGCCAGAATCACCCGCTCGACGCCCAGAAGCCGAAGCCAGTTGATCCCTCGGGCTTCCGTTTGCGTTGTCTGCGTGGAGGCGTGGATCGGCAAAGTTGGATACAGTTGTTTGATGAGGCGGATCAGCCCGAGATCCTGGACGATAACCGCATCCGCCCGAGCGGCGGCGACTCGATGAACCAAGTCGACCATCGTGGAAAGCTCGTCGGAAAAAACGAGCGTATTGAGAGTGACGTAACCTCGCACATGGTGCGCATGAAGATAGTCCAGCACCTTCGGCAGCTCGTCGGGCCGGAAATTGGTCGCTCGATGCCGAGCGTTGAACTCGGTCAGACCGAAGTAAACCGCATCGGCGCCGTTGGCAATCGCCGCCTGCAAACAATCCCAGTCTCCGGCCGGAGCGAGCAATTCGGGTCGATGAACGTCGCTGTTAATCACGAGCGTATTTTACGGCTCTTGCCGCTGCTTTCAGCTCGACCATTCAAAACCATCGGTTCTCAGGCGCAGGACTATGAGCAAACCACTTCTGTATCTCCCGGGTATCGACGGCACCGGTCGGTTGCTGTACGCCCAGCCGCGATTGCACCGGCATTTTCACGTGACGGCCATGCCATATCCACAAGATGAGATTCACCAATATGATGGCCTTTTGCAGCAGGCGATCGACAATTTGACATCGTTGGGCGAGGCAACGGTGTTGGCCGAATCGTTCGGTGGAGCGATCGGTATGATGCTGGCTCTGGAGAGACCAACACGAGTCAGTCGACTTGTTTTGGTCAATACGTTCGCCTGGTATCCGCGGAGGGCCTGGATCGGACTGGCCGCCCTCGTTGGTCGGCTGTTCCCGGAGCGGCCACCGAGTCGATTGTGGCAGCCGATGCGGTCGTACTTCACCTTCGGACCGGGTGTCCCCCTGGAGATACGGGAGGAGTGGTGGCGTCGAACAGCGGATGTTCCCCTTGCGGTCTTGGGCCATCGACTGCGGCTGATCTGGTCATTGGATCTGCGGCCACGGCTGGGCGACATCTCTGTTCCGACGTGGATCTTGGCGGCCCCGAACGACCGAATCGTCCCCGCGGTGGCAGGCCGGCGGCTGGCTCTGGCCGTCCCCTCGGCTCGGTTGTGGCAGCCTCGAGTGGGACATGCCGCGCTGGTGCACCCCGCTGTGGATGTCGAGGCATGGCTAAAGATCTCCACATCCGGCCGCGAAACGCCGCCAACTCCTTGGTGTTGAATCCGCTATAACAACCGCCGTATGACCCCAAAAACGGGGCGTGGGGTGATTCCGAACAAATATACGATAGCCTCAATGGGAGGATACTGATGCGACAAATGTTCACGATGTGCGTCGTGATGCTGGTGACCACAGGTGTTTTGGCGGACGAAAAAAATGATCCGACCGGCACATGGAAGTGGGAGGTCCAACGGCAAGGACAACGACGCGAAATGACCCTAAAGCTCAAAGTCGAGGGCGACAAGCTGACAGGTTCGATGCCCGGACGACAGGGGCGCGAAATCGCCATCGAAGAGGGCACGTACAAAGACGGTAAAGTTTCCTTCACGATCACGCGGGAAGTGCAGGGCAATAAGGTCGTCGTGAAATACAGCGGAGCCGTCGAAGGCGATACGCTCAAACTGAAAGTTGAGACGGAACGAAACGGTCAGACGCGCACCTCGGAAATCGAAGCGAAGCGAGTCAAAGACTGAGAAGGCCAAGTCGTGTCGCTGCTGAGACGACCTGACCCGGCCGGGCTTCAGTCCGGGTCGGGTCTTCATGCGACCCACTCGACGCCCGGCTCACCCTCGCGCACCTCACCGATGATCCAGGTAGAAATGCGATCCTCTTTGAGCTGACTCACGATGCTTTCGGCGTAGTAACGGCTGACAATCATCACGAAACCGATCCCCTGGTTGAAGACCCGATCCATCTCCATTGGTTCGACCGGCCCCAACCTTTGCAACCATGAGAAGACAGGCGGCACCGGCCAACTGCCCCGCCGTAGGAAGACACGGCGTCCCGGGGGCAAAACTCTGGGGATATTATCGACTAAACCGCCGCCGGTAATGTGAGCCAGGCCCCGCACCACCCGTCGCTTCACGGGATAGTGTCGCAAAATGTTCTGCACCGCCCGAACATAGATGCGGGTCGGCTCCAACAGTTCCTCTCCGACGGTGCGGCCCAATTCCGGAACAAAATCGTGGACGGTCAAACCGGCGCGATCAAACACGATCTTGCGAACCAGACTGTAGCCGTTCGAGTGCAAGCCGCTGGAAGCCAAGCCGACCACGAGATCGCCCGGCTGAATGGCTCGGCCCTGAACGATGTGATCCTTCTCGACGACCCCCACGCAAAAGCCGGCCAAATCGTAGTCGCCCGGCTGGTAGACATCGGGCAGGATGGCGGTTTCCCCACCGACCAATGCACAATCCGCTTGCAGGCAACCATCACTGATTCCCTTGATAATCGCACGGGTCAAAGGAGGGTCGTCCTTCGGCATGGCGAGATAATCAAGAAAAACCAACGGCTCGCCCCCGGTACACAAGCAGTCGTTGACGGACATGGCGACCAGGTCAATCCCGATGGTATCATGTCGGCCGACCATCGAGGCAACCTTCAATTTTGAGCCGACTCCGTCGCAGCAGGTGACGAGAACAGGTTTGCGATAGTTTCGAGCGAAGAGCTTGCTGTTGTAATCGAGGCTGAACAGGGCGGCAAAACCGCCAAAACCGTCCATCACTCGGGGGCCGTGCGTCCGCCGAAGCAGCGGCGGCATTTGACTTAACGACTCCTCGTACTGATCCAGGTCGAGTCCGGCGTCGCGGTACGTGAGGGGCTTCATGGGGGAAGTGTACGCCTCGCTTTGGCCGGCGTCCGCGCGGGAAGAATGGCAGCAACAAAATGGTCAGCGCGACGCCCCACGGAATATCGGCGTCTTCGGGAACAGCCGCTGCGCTTCCTCCGGATTCTCATTCAGGTATTGCGCCAAGGCAGAGAAGAAAGTGAGCATCTGTTCGGCTGCCTGCTCCGCCAAGCGGTCGGCCGACGATCCGAACAGGCGATAGGCCAGTTGGGCGGCTCGACTGTCCGCGTAGCAAAAGATATCGATTTCGTGCCGAATAAAGCCATCGGCAGCGGATGGAAGATCGTGGCGGAGAACAACGACCGACCGGACCGGCACAGCGGGTAGCAACGGTCCCGCTTTGACGTGACCTTCGGCGTACCAAACCCGTGCTCGAGCTGATCGGGCGATGATCCACCATTGCACATCGCTGCCCAAATCATCCCGCCAGCCGAAGCGGCCCTGCCCTCGCTCCTGAATCGGCGAACATTCGACCCCCAAACGCCGCCACGCCGCCGCGGCCCGATCAGGGTGTTCCACCAACCATTCGTACACAGCCGGCGTCGCTCGGAACTCCTGGGCGGACGCCCGTGTCACCAAGGTCGGTTGGGTCAGGGTGCGTCGGACCTTATCATTTAACGGAGCGGGCAACGCCTCGACGGGAACCAGACGAGCCGCTACCTGCGAGGTCGCCGTGCGGGTCCGGAACGGAGTCGCTTCGGACGTTCGGCCGAATCGCGTCGGTCCTGTCACTCCCTCAGCCCACACGAGGTTGGGGCAAAAGACACAGGCCCCGACAACGAGGTAGCCCAGGCAAGTCAGGGGGGATGCCATTCGCGATCCTCGAAGGTTGGTGATTCCATCCCGCCGTCCCATTATTCATCGCTCGACAAGCCTGATCTCCGTGAAGGATTTCGCTGCCTGAATCCGTTGTTTTCCGTCATCGCCGCCAAC